>NZ_JALCYX010000030.1:0-51762 GCF_022690695.1 Anaeromyxobacter sp. SG17 | reverse complement strand
CGAGTCAGCGGGCCTCGTCCGGCGGCGCGCCCGCCGGCGTGCCCATGAGGTCGCGCGTCCCGCCTCGGGCGGCGAACGCGACCCCGAGCAAGGCCACAGGCACGACGTGCACGAGGTGGAAGCCGAGCGCGTAGGCGAGGGCGAGCTCCCGGTCGACGCCGAGCGCCTCCAGCGCGACGACGGCCGCGAGCTCGAAGACGCCGGCGTTCCCCGGCGAGACCGACACCGCCGAGGAGAGCGTCGTCGCCACCACCATGAGCACCGCCACCGTGAGCGAGGCGGGCATGTGCAGCGCGGGGAGGCAGAGGAGCGCGACGAGGGTCTCCGCCGTCCAGCCGAGGAGCGCGGCGGCGAGCGATCTCGCGACGACGCGCGGGTCGCCCGCCGCCGTGAGGCCGCTCCTCAGGCGCGCCCAGGTCCGGGCGAGCCACCCCGCGTGCGCGGCGGCCCCCTCGCGCCGCGCCAGGAGCGCCGCGAGGGCGGCGGCGGCGGTCGCGACGGCGAGGGTGGACCACGCGGCGGAGCGAGCCCAGCCGGGCAGGGGCGCGAACAGGCCGAAGAGCCCGAGCCCGCCCAGGAAGGCGAACGAGGCGGTGAGGTGATCGAGGCCGACGGTGGCGAGGAGCGTGGCGGTGGGGCTCCCGCTCGCGCGCGCGTGCAGGTGGGCGCGGGCGGGGTCGGCGGCGCGCGCCGGCAGCACGAGGCCGAGCGCGTAGCCGCCGACGAGGGCGCGGAAGCTCGCGCCGTAGGTCGCGCGTGGCGCCACGGGACGGACGAGCACGTGCCAGCGCAGCGCCTGCGCCGCGAGCCCGCCCACGTTCGCGAGCGCCGCCGCGAGGAGCAGCGCCGGGTCGGCGCCGGCGAGCGCGCGCGCGACGCCCCGGACGTCGGCGTGACGCAGCCCGAGCGTCACCAGGAGGGCCAGGACGGCGAGCCCGCCGAGCCGCGCGGCGAGGCCACCGCCCGCGGCGCGCGGAGATCGCTCGAGCCGGTCGAGCGTCACGAAGCGAAACCCCGCGGCGCGCCAGCGGCGGACGAGCTCGGGGATCGCCTCGGCCGTCTGCTCCCGGCGTCGCGCCGGCGCGGGGTCGCGCTCGCCGGCCGCCTCGCCGGCGCCGTCGTGGAGCAGCAGGATCTCGCCGCCGCGCATCCGGGCGCAGGCGCGATCCGCGATCGCCGCGGCGCCCGGCCGCTCCGTGTCCCAGACGCCGCGCGTCCACGCGACGAGCACGAGGCCGCGTCTCCGCAGGGCCCGGCGGAGCAGCGCCGACTTGAAGCCGTGCGGCGCGCGGAAGAACGGCGCCGGCTCGACCCCCGCCGCGCGGATCGCGGCGGCGCCGCGGTCGAGCTCCGCCGCGAGGGTGGCCGGCCCCGCGAGGTGGAGCTTCACGTGGCCGTGGCCGTGCTGTGCGACGAGGTGCCCACGCCGGGCCGTCTCGCGCACGAGCTCGGGGGCCGCCTCGGCGGCGCGGCCGAGCACGAAGAAGGTGGCCTTCACGCCGGCGCGGTCGAGGGCGTCGAGCACCGCGCCCGTGTCCGGCCCCGGCCCATCGTCGAAGGTGAGGGCGACCTCGGGGCGATCGCGGCGCCCGGCGCGCAGGCTCGTCCCGCCGGGATCGAACGACGGCCACAGCGCGTCGGCGGCGGCCGCGGCGAGCGCGAGGGTGACCGCCGCGAGCCCGAGCCCCGCAAATGGGCTGCCGCGCACGGCGAGGAGCGCGGCGCCGCCGAGGAGGGCGGCGAGCGCGGCGACGGCGACCGCGAGGAGGGCCTGCTTGCGGAGCGGCATCGGGTCCCCGGAGAATCCTATACGACGGCGCGCGCGATCACCCGAGGTGCCGCTCAGGCCGCGCCGACCGCGCGGTACAGCTCGAGCACCTGGCGCGCCACCCGCGGCCACGCGTACCGCGTCGCGGTGAGCTTGCCGCGCGCACCGTAGGCCGCCGCGAGCGCGCGGTCCGACGCGAGCCGCGCGAGCGCGCGCGCCCACGCCGCCGGGTCGGCCGGCGGGAGGAGCTCTCCCTCGCGCTCGTGCTGCATGACCTCGCGGAAGCCGGCGATGTCCGACGCCAGGACGGGCTTCCCGGCGCTCATCGCCTCGAGGAGCGTCACCCCGAACGACGCGATGCGGGTGGGCGCGCAGTAGACGTCCGCGGTCGCGTACCAGTCCGGCCGGTCGTCACGGGAGACGCCCGCGAACACGATCTCGTCGCGGAGCTCCGGCGGGACCCGGTCCTCGTAGCGGCCGCGGAGCGGACCGTCCCCGACGACGAGGAGCCGCGCGGGCAAGGAGCGGCGGAGGAGGGCGAACGCCTCGATCATCACGTCGAGGCCGTTGCGCGGCTCGAGCCGCCCCACCCAGAGCACGTTGAGGCGTCCGTCGTCGAAGCGTTCGAGCCGCTGGCCCGAGCCGAAGCGCTCCGTGTCCACGCCGTTCGGGATGATGCGGAAGCTGGCGCGCAGCCGCTGCTCGTACGGCCCTGCCGCCGCGTGGGACACCGCGACGGCCGCGTCGAGCCGCTCGAGGTAGCGGCGCTGCCAGAGCTGCGTGAGCGCCCAGGCGCGGCCGGGGCGGAAGTTCGTGTGGAAGGTCCCGACCACCGGGCAGCGCGCGTGGTGGATCGCGAGCCAGGGGAGGACCGGGGTGAGCGGGCAGTGCACGTGCACGACGTCGAACCGCTCCCGCTCGAGCGTCTCGCGCACCGTCCGGGAGAGGCCATAGCCGACGGACACGCGTCCGAAGCCGCCGTTCAGGTACAGCGGGACGCTCCGCCCCACGCGCAGCACGTCCGGTGCCTCGGCGACGCCCGGGCCGCCGGCGGCGCCGGCCGCGGCGAGATCCGGCATCTCGCTCGTGACGATGCGCGCCACGTGGCCGAGGCGGCGCGCCTCGCGGGCGAAGTGGTGGACGTGCTCCTGAACGCCGCCGATGCTCGGGTAGTAGTACTCGGTGACGATGCCGATGCGCATTCGGGGGCTCAGGCCTGCGAGGCGCGGCGGTCGGTGGGCGGCGTCGGGGCGACCGCGTCGCCCGGGTGCAGCTCGCGGCCGAGCGGGCGCCGGCGCCGGAGGATCGGGAGCATCGCGGCGCTCGCTCCCAGGAAGGCGACGACGTCCATCCACGCGACGCGGGCGACCGCGCGGACGACGCGCGCGCGCGCCCAGCGCCGCGAGCGCGGCGGCGGGGCAGGGGCTCGAGGATCGGCGGGTGACATGGTCACCGAGCGTAAGATGTGGCGCTCGCGCCGGCACGTCACGGAGAAGCCGGCCGAGTGGGTTGCGGCCGATCGAGCGGCGTGGCCCCGCCCGAGCGGTCGGGGTCGGGGAGAACGGGGACGGTTCGCGCCCGCGGCGGGGAGATTCTCCCCGACGAGGGACGCCGCCGCTGCCCGGAGGGGGCGCGCGCTCCTGGCGAGCAGTCCACCGCGTGCGGGAACGCGCGCGCCGGTTGACGCCTGCGACAAACCGGATTAAGTCGGGTTCATAAGTTGAACGGAGATTCATCGAATGACCCGCTCCTCAGTCCACCCCCGCCTGCGCGACCGCCTCCGCGAGGAGACCAGCCGCGCCATCCTCGAGGCGGCGGAGCACGAGTTCGCGGGCGAGGGGCTGCACGCCGCGCGCATGGAGCGGATCGCCTCGCGGGCCGGCGTCGCGGTGGGCACCCTCTACAACCACTTCGCGGATCGCGAGGCGCTGCTCGGCGCGCTCGCGCGCTCGCGGCGCGAGCGGCTGCTCGCCCGCGTCGACGCGGCGATCGCGGCCGTGAGGGGCGAGCCGGTCGCGACCCAGCTCCGCGCCTACCTCGAGGCCGTCAGCGAGCACGCGGCGGCCCATGGGCCGTTCCTCACCGTGCTCGTGCAGGCGGGCGAGGGGCCGGCGCGGGCGCGGCCGGCGCGGCTCGGCGACGAGCTCACGGCGCGGGTCGAGGCCGTCGTCCGGCGGGCGATCGCGTCCGGAGAGCTCCGGAAGGACGAGGCCGGCGTGTTCGCGCTCGCCTTCGTGGGCATGGTCCGGATCGTGCTCACCCGCACCATCGAGGAGCACGCACCCTTCGATCGCGCGGCGGCCGCGCTGCTCGAGCTCTTCCTGGAGGGAGCACGCCGGTGAGCACCGCCACGCTCTCCGCGCCGATGGCCGCCGCCCGGCCGGTGCCGAACAAGTGGCTCGTGACCGTCTCGGTGACGTTCGGGACGCTCATGGGCGCGATCGACTCGTCGATCGTGAACGTCGCGCTGCCGCAGATCCGCGGGGCCGTCGGGGCGACGGTCCAGGAGATCACCTGGATCACGACCGGCTTCGTCATCGCGACGGTCATCGTGATGCCCCTCACGGCGTTCCTCGGCCGGCTCTTCGGCCAGAAGCGCGTGTACCTGGCGAGCCTCGTGCTCTTCCTCGCCGGGTCGGCGCTGTGCGGCGTCGCCTCGAGCCTCCCCGAGCTCGTCCTGTTCCGCGCGCTCCAGGGGCTCGGGGCGGGGGCGCTGCAGCCCACCGAGCAGGCCATCCTGCGCCAGACCTTCCCGCCGAAGGAGCAGGGGATGGCGATGGCGCTCTTCGGGATGGCCGTGATGGTCGGCCCCGCGATCGGCCCGACGCTGGGCGGCTACATCGTCGACAACTATCACTGGTCGTGGATCTTCTTCATCAACCTGCCCGTCGGCGCGCTCGGCCTGTTCATGGTCTGGCAGTTCGTGCAGGAGCCGGAGGACATCCGCGCCGCGAACGCCGCCGCGGCGGCCGAGCAGCGGCGGAACCTCGACTGGCTCGGCATCGCGCTCCTCGCCGTCGGCCTCGCCGCCCTGCAGTTCTTCCTCGAGGAGGGCCAGCAGGAGGACTGGTTCCAGTCCGGGCTCATCGTCGCCGCCGCGGCGGTGGCGGTCGTCGGCCTCGCGCTGTTCGTGTGGCGCGAGCTCACCGCGAAGGCCCCCGCCGTGAACCTCCGCCTCTTCAAGGATCCGGTCTTCACCTCCGGGACCCTGATCGGCGCGGTGATGTTCTCGATCCTCATGGCGAGCATGTTCCTCCTGCCGCTCTTCATGCAGGAGCTGCTCGGGTTCACCGCGATGCAGTCGGGGCTCGCGCTCATGCCCCGCGTGCTCGTCATGATGGCGGTGACGCCGATCGTGGGGCGGCTCTACGGCAAGGTGTCGGCGCGGCTCCTCATCGCGATCGGGGTGCTCCTCGTCGCCTACGGCGCCTTCGCGGTGTCGCACGTGACGCTGGCCACCTCCGCCGCGGGCATCACCCACGCGATCCTGGTCCAGGGCGTGGGGTTCAGCTTCCTGTTCGTGCCCCTCACCACGGTCGCGCTGTCGAACGTCCCGCGCATGCGGCTCGCGGACGCGACGGGCCTGAACTCGCTGCTCCGCCAGGTGGGCGCCTCGATGGGCCTCGCGGTGTTCGCGACCTTGCTCTCCCGCTACGGCGTCCACGCGCGCGCCGCCGTCGCGAGCCACCTCACGGTGGACCGGCCCGAGGTGCAGTCGCGCCTCGCGCAGCTCGCGGCGGGGTTCCAGCAGCGCGGCTTCGACCCGGTCGCCGCGCGCGAGGCCGCGCTCCGCGCCCTCGACGGCATCGTCCGGCGGCAGGCGATGGTGCTGTCCTTCGAGAAGGTGCTGCTCCTCACCGGCCTCCTCTTCCTCTGCGTCCTGCCGCTGCTCTTCTTCCTCAAGGCCAGGCGTGGCTCCGGCGAGCCGGTGCACGTCGAGATGGAGATGTAGAAGATGACCCCTTCCGATCCGAAGCTCCACGAGGTCAGGCCGCTCCCCGCGGCGCCTCCCCCGGCGGCCGCCGCGCCCGCTCCGGGGCGATCGCGGCGCCGCGTGATCCTGGGCGGCGCCGCCCTGGCGCTCCTGCTCCTCGGCGGGTTCGCCGGCTGGGAGTACCTGCACCGCGGGGAGGAGGTGACGGACGACGCGCAGGTCGAGGCGGACGTGGTCGCCCTCGCGGCGCGCGTCGGCGGTCCCGTCGCCGAGCTGCTCGTGAAGGACGACGCCCCGGTGAAGGCGGGCCAGCCCATCCTGCGGCTCGACCCCGCCGACTACGAGCTGCGCGTCCGGCAGGCCGAGGCGGAGCTCGCGACCGCGCGCGCCCAGGGTCAGGCCGCCGACGCCCAGGTGGGCGCCGCCCGGGCCACCGTCACCCGCGGGGAGGCCGAGGCGGAGAAGGCCCTGTCGGACCTGCGGCGGGCCGACGAGCTCAAGAAGGGCGAGGCCATCGCGGCGAGCCAGTACGACGCGACGCGCGTGTCGAGCGAGACCGCGCGTGCGGGCGCCGGCGCGAACCGCGCGCAGTACGCCGCAGCGCTCGCGAACGCCGAGCTCGCCCAGGCGCGCGAGAAGAGCGCCGAGGCCGCGCTCGCGCTCGCGAAGCTCCAGCTCGGCTACACGGAGGTCCGCGCTCCCGCCGACGGCGTCGTCTCGCGGCTCGGCGCGCGCGTCGGCCAGATCGTGGCGCCCGGGCAGGTGCTGGGGCAGCTCGTGCCGGATCGCACCTACGTCGTCGCGAACTTCAAGGAGACGCAGACCGGCGCGCTCCGCCCCGGGCAGAAGGTGGAGGTCGAGGTGGACGCCTACTCGGGCCGGACGATCGAGGGGCGAGTCGAGAGCATCTCCGGCGGCACCGGCGCGCGCTTCGCGCTGCTCCCGCCGGACAACGCCTCCGGCAACTTCGTGAAGGTCGTCGAGCGCGTGCCCGTCCGGATCGCCTGGGTGTCTCCTCCGCCGGACCTCTCGCTCCGCGCGGGCCTCTCCGCGGTCGTGACGGTCCACACGCGCTGAGGGGAGGCGGAGGCGGGCGCGGTCGCGTCCGCCGGGGGGCGGGGGGCGGGGGTCGGGGTCGGGGTCGAGGAGGTCGGGGTCGAGGGTCGCCGGTCCTACTGCGCCGTGTACCCTCCGTCGATCACCGCGGTCGCCCCGGTGATTCCCGCGGCGCCGTCGCTCGTGAGGAACAGCGCGTACTCGGCCACCTCGCGCGGCGTGAGCAGCCGCCTGAGCGGCACGAGGGGGTAGATGACCTCCTCGAGGACGCGCTCGAGCGGCACGCCGCGCGTGCGGGCGAGGTCCGCGAGCTGGTTGCGGACGAGGGGGGTCTCCACGTAGCCCGGGCAGAGGGCGTTCACGGTGATGCCGTGCGGGGCGCCCTCGAGGGCCGCGACCTTCGTGAGCCCGATGAGGCCGTGCTTCGCGCTGTTGTAGGCGGACTTTCCCGCGAAGCCGACGAGGCCGTTCACCGACGCGACGTTCAGGATCCGGCCGAAGCCCTGGCGCTTCATCACCGGGAAGGCGTGCTTCGTCGCGAGGAACGGCGCGACGAGCATCACGCGCAGGAGCAGCTCGAAGCGCTCGGTGGGGAACTCCTCGACGGGCGCGACGTGCTGCAGCCCCGCGTTGTTCACGAGCACGTCGAGGCGCCCGTCCTCGGCGACCACCTCCTCGAGGACGGCGCTCACCTCCGCCTCGCTCGTCACGTCGCAGGCGACGCCGCGCACCGCGAAGCCGGCCTCGGCGATCGCGCCCGCCGCCGCGGCGGCGGCGGGGCCGTTCAGGTCCGCGAGCGTCACGCGCGCGCCCGCCTGCGCGAGCTGTGTCGCGATCTCGAGCCCGATGCCGCTCGCGGCGCCGGTCACCACCGCGATGCGACCCTGGATCTCCACCGTCATGGCTTCCCTCCGATGAACGAGCGGCGCACCAGCGCGCGCACCTCGCCGACGATGCCGCGCCGGAACGCGAGCACGCACGCGACGAACACCGCGCCGGTGATGACCGTCACCCACGATCCCACGTCGGCGAGGTAGTTCTCGAGGGTGACGACGAGCAGCGCTCCGACCGACGGCCCCAGCACCGTCCCCATGCCGCCGAGCAGCGTCATGAGCACGACCTCGCCGGAGCGGTGCCAGTGGACGTCGGAGAGCGACGCGAACTGGAGCACCACCGCCTTGAGCGACCCTGCGAGGCCCGAGAGGGCGGCCGAGAGGACGAACGCGAGCAGCTTGTAGCGCGCGACGTCGTAGCCGAGCGACAGCGCCCGCGGCTCGTTCTCGCGGATCGCGCGGAGCACGTGGCCGAAGGGCGAGTGGATGGCCCGCTGGATGAGCCAGAAGCCGGCGAGGAACGCCGCGTAGACGAAGTAGTAGGTCGTGATCGGCCCGTCGAGCGCGAGGACGCCGAGCGCCTTGCCGCGGGGGATCCCCTGCAGCCCGTCCTCGCCCCCGGTCCAGGGCAGCTGGACGACGAGGAAGTAGACGAGCTGCGCGAAGCCGAGCGTGATCATCGCGAAGTAGATCCCGGAGCGCCGGATCGCCAGCGCGCCGAACACGAGCCCGAGCAGGGTCGCGACCGCGGTGCCCGCGAGGACGCCGAGCTCCGTCGGCAGCCCCCAGGTGCGCAGCGTGATCCCCGTGACGTAGGCCGCGGAGCCGAGGAACGCCGCGTGGCCGAAGGAGAGGAGCCCGGCGTAGCCGAGCAGGAGGTTGAACGCGCTCGCGAACAGAGCGAGGCAGAGCACGTTCATCGCGAAGACCGGGTAGACGAGGTACGGCGCGGCGAGGCCCAGCAGCACCATCGCCGCCCACGCCCAGGCCCGCAGCGCGCGGCCGCTCATCGCTGCCTCCCGAACAGCCCGGCCGGGCGGACGAGCAGGACGAGCGCCATCACCACGAACACGACCACGCTCGAGGCCTCCGGGTAGAGGTAGCGCGTGAGCCCCTCCACGAGCCCGATGCCGATGCCGGTGAAGATCGAGCCCGCGATGGAGCCCATGCCGCCGATCACGACCACCGCGAACACCACCATGATGACCGAGCTCCCCATGAGCGGGGTCACCTGGTAGACCGGCGCCGCCATCACCCCGGCGAAGGCCGCGAGCGCCACGCCGAAGCCGTAGGTGAGCGTGAACATGAGCGGCACGTTGACGCCGAAGGCCTGCAGGAGCCTCGGGTTCTCCGTGCCCGCCCGCAGGTACGCGCCGAGCTTGGTCCGCTCGATGACGAACCAGCTCGCCGCGCACACGACGACGGACACGACCACCACCCAGGCCCGGTAGAGGGGCAGGTACATGAACCCGAGGTTCACGCCGCCCCGGAGGGCGGCGGGCACCGGGTAGGTGCTCCCGGAGTTCCCGTAGGCCTGGTGGAACAGGCCCTCGGCGATGAGCGTGAGGCCGAAGGTGAGGAGGAGGCCGTACAGGTTGTCGAGCCCGTACAGCCTCCGCAGGAGCAGCCGCTCCACGGCGACGCCCACGAGGCCCATCGCCGCGGGCACGAGCAGGAGCGCCCAGAAGTAGCCGACCCCGAGGTACGTCGCCGCCATCCACGCGGCGAAGGCGCCCATCATGTACTGCGCGCCGTGCGCGAAGTTCACGACGTTGAGCAGCCCGAAGATGATCGCGAGCCCCAGCGACAGGAGCGCGTAGAACGACCCGTTGATGAGGCCGACGAGGAGCTGCCCGAAGAGCGCCTGCATCGCGCGACGCTACTTCTTCATCACCGCGGGCGAGGCGGACTTCGCGAGCGGGCAGGCCTGCTGCTCGACGGTCGGGAACGCCTCGGCGGCCGGGATCGTCTTCACGATCTCGTAGTAGTCCCAAGGCTTCTTGGACGCGCCCGGCGCCTTCACGCGGGCGAGGTACATGTCGTGGCGGAGGAGCCCGTCGGGCCCGATGCGCGCGTTCTTCGCGAAGAAGTCGTTCACCGGCGTGGCCTTCATCTTCGCCATCACCGCGTCCGCGTCGTCGGTGCCCGCCGCCTGCACCGCCTTCAGGTAGTGCATGACCGACGAGTACACGCCCGCCTGGACCATGGTCGGCATCTTCTTGTGCTTCGCGAAGAAGCGCTCCGACCACTTGCGCGTCTCGTCGTTCATGTCCCAGTAGAACGCGGTGGTGAGGTACATGCCCTTCGCGGTGTCGAGCCCGAGGCTGTGGACGTCGGTGATGAAGACGAGCAGGCCCGCGAGGCTCTGCTTGGGCGTGACGCCGAACTCGTTCGCCTGCTTGATGCAGTTCACGGTGTCGGCGCCGGCGTTCGCGAGGCCGACGATCTTCGCGCCGGACGACTGCGCCTGCAGCAGGTAGCTCGAGAAGTCGGTCGTGCCCGGCGAGGGGTGCCGGGCGAACCCGAGCACCTTGCCGCCCGCGGCCTTCACCACCTTCGTGGTGTCCTCCTCGAGCGAGCGGCCGAAGATGTAGTCGGCCGTGACGAAGTACCAGGTGTCGCCGCCCTGGCGCACCACCTCGCGCCCCGTGCCGTTCGCGAGCGCCCAGTTGTTGTACGTCCAGTGGACGTTGTAGGCGGTGCACTTCTCGCCGGTGAACGCGGTCGTGCCCGGGCCGGAGAGCAGGGTGATGCGCTTCTTCTCCGCCGCGACGGGCATGACCGCGCCCGCCGTGGACGACGAGACCAGGTCGGCGATCACGTCCACCTGCTCCTGGTCGAACCACTTGCGGGCGGTGTTGGAGGCGACGTCCGCCTTGAGCTGGTGGTCGGCCGAGACGAGCTGGACGGGCTTGCCGAGGACCTTGCCGCCGAAGTCCTCGATGGCCATCCGCGCGGCGAGCACGGAGCCCGGGCCGGCGAGGTCGGAGTAGTAGCCCGTCATGTCGGTGAGGACGCCGATCTTGACGACGCCGTCCGAGACCTTGTCGGCGGCGAGGGTGGGCGCCGCGAGCAGCGCGGCGAGGCAGCAGGCGACTCGGGGGATCCGGCTCATGTGCCCTCCTTCGTGGTTGGGCGGCGCTAGACGCCCAGGAAGCGGTGCAGCGACTCCAGCTTTCCCGGGAGCTCGTCCCGGGTGATCGTGTCCACCACGCGCCCGCGCTCGAGCAGCACGTGACGGTCCGCGAGCGGGGCGACGAAGCGGAAGTTCTGCTCGACCAGGATCACCGTGAACCCGCGGTCGCGGAGCGCGCGCACGGCGCGCCCGAGGGCCTGCACGATGACGGGCGCGAGCCCCTCGGTGATCTCGTCGAGGAGGAGCAGCCGCGCCCCGGTCCGGAGGATCCGGGCCATCGCGAGCATCTGCTGCTCTCCGCCGGAGAGCCGGGAGCCGGGGCTCCTCCGGCGCTCCCGGAGGTTCGGGAACATCTCGTAGATCTCCTCGAGCGACATGCCCCCCGAGCGGACGACCGGCGGGAGCGTCAGGTTCTCCTCCGCCGTGAGGCTCGCGAAGATGCCGCGCTCCTCGGGGCAGAACCCGAGGCCGAGCTGGACGATGCGGTGGGTCGGCAGCCCGATGGTCTCGCGCCCGCTCACCATGATCGAGCCCGTGCGCCGCCCCACGAGCCCCAGGATGGCCTTGAGGGTGGTCGTGCGCCCGGAGCCGTTCCTGCCGAGGAGCGTGACGAGCTCGCCCGCGCTCACGGCGAAGTCGACGCCGTGCAGCACGTGGGACTCTCCGTAGAACGCGTGGAGGCCGGCGAGGCGCAGGAGCTCGGGGCGCGCGGGCTCGATCAAGGGGTCGCTCCGATGTACGCCTCGAGGACGGCGGGATCGCGCGAGACCTCGTCGTAGCTCCCCTCCGCGAGCACCGCGCCGCGCGCGAGCACCGTCACGCGCCGCGCGAGGTCCTGCACCACCGAGAGGTTGTGCTCGACGAGCAGCACCGTCCGACCGGCCGCGACGCGCCGGATGAGCGCGACCACGCGGCCCACGTCCTCGTGGCCCATCCCCTGGGTCGGCTCGTCGAGGAGCAGCAGCTCCGGATCGAGGGCGAGCGTGGTGGCGAGCTCGAGGGCGCGCTTGCGTCCGTAGGGCAGCTCGACCGCGACGGTGTCGCGGTCGGCCTCGAGCCCGACCGCCGCGAGGAGCTCGACGGCGCGCGCCTCGAGCGCGTCCAGCGTCCGCTCCGAGCGCCAGAAGTGGAAGGAGGTGCCGAGCGGACGCTGCAGCGCGACGCGCACGTTCTCGAGCGCGGTGAGCGCCGGGAACACCGCGGACATCTGGAAGGACCGGACGATGCCGCGCCGCGCCACCTCGGCGGGCCGCGCGTGCGTGACGTCGTCCCCCTTGAACAGGATCGCGCCGCGCGTCGCAGGGAGGAACCGGGTGAGGAGGTTGAAGACCGTCGTCTTGCCCGCACCGTTCGGGCCGATGAGCGCGTGGATGCTGCCGCGCGCGACGCGCAGCGACACGCCGTTCACGGCGACGAAGCCGGCGAACTCCTTCACGAGGTCGCGCGTCTCGAGGATCGTCTCCTCGGGCATCCGGCCTCCGGCGTGGAACCCAGGTGGAGAGCGAACCTTTACAGCTTGTGGGGTGCGCCGAAACGCCCCAGGGGGAGGGGAGGGTTCTCGATGGCCGCAGGAAGGAGGTCCGCGCGCGGCCCGGCGACGCGGCGCGTCTAGAGCAGTCGCGCAGCAGCCTCTCCGGCGATCCCGCTCGAAAAAAAAACGCGCGGGCCCGGAGGCCCGCGCGCGATGCACGCCGTCCTGTGAAGGTCGGGCCGGCAGAAGCCGGCCCGACCGCGCCGTCAGGGCACGACGGGGTAGCAGAGCGTTGCGCCGGTGGTGCCGAACGACGCCGACACCGTCTTCGCCGCCGTCATCGTGACGGTGCACGTCCCCGTCCCGGTGCACCCTCCGCCCGACCAGCCCGCGAAGGTGTCGCAGGTGGAGCTGGGCGAGGCGGAGAGCGTCACCGTGGTGCCGGTGTCGATCGCCGCCGTGCAGCCGTCGGGCGAGCCCGACGTGCACGCGATGCCGGGCCCGCTCACCGTGCCGTGCCCCAGCCCCGTGGTCGTCACGGTGAGCGTGAACGTGGCGGGCTGGAACGTCGCGGTCACGGTCTTCGCGCTCGTCATGGTGACGGAGCAGCTCGCGCCGTCGACGGCCGTGCAGCCCGTCCAGCTCTTGAAGATCGAGCCGGGGGCGGCCGCGGCGAGGAGCGTGACGGTCGCGCCGTTCGGGACGGTCGTCGAGCACCCCGTCGTCGCGCCGGGGACGCAGGAGATCCCCGGCCCGCTCACGGTTCCGCTCGCGCCGTAGGTCCCCGTGACGGAGACGGTCAGCGGGTACTCGCTCGGCATGAACGCCGCGGTCACCGTCTTCGCGGCCGTCATGGTGACGGTGCAGCTCGTGCCGCTCACGGAGGTGCAGTTCGTCCAGCTCTTGAAGAGAGAGCCGGCGGCGGGCTCCGCGACGAGCGTGATCGTGTCGCCGTTCGCGACGGAGCTGGAGCAGCCGGTCGTCGCGCCGGGCGTGCAGCTGATGCCCGGGCCGCTCACCGATCCGCTCGCGCCCGACGTGCCGGTGATGGAGACCGTGAGCGGGAACTCGCTCGGCTGGAACGTCGCCGTCACCGTCTTCGCGGCCGTCATGGTGACGTTGCAGCTCGTGCCGCTCACGGAGGTGCAGTTCGTCCAGCTCTTGAAGATCGAGCCGGCGGCGGGCTCCGCGACGAGGGTGATCGTGGTCCCCGTCGCGACCGAGGTGGAGCAGCCCGTCGTCGCGCCCGGCGTGCAGGTGATGCCCGGGCCGCTGACGCTGCCGCTCGAGCCGTACATGTTCGAGATGGAGACGGTGAGCGGGTACTCGCTCGGCTGGAACGTCGCGGTCGCGGTCTTCGCGCTCGTCATGGAGACCGAGCAGGTCGCGCCGTCGACGCTCGTGCACCCGGCCCAGCTCTTGAAGATGGAGCCGGCGGCGGGCTCGGCGACGAGCGTGACGGTGGCGCCGTTGGCCACCATCGTCGAGCAGCCATCCGTCGCGCCAGGCTGGCACGCGATGCCAGGACCGCTCACGGAGCCGCTCGCGCCCGAGACGCCCGAGACCGCGACCGAGAGCTTGTACTGGGCCGGCTCGAAGTAGGCCGTGGCGGTCTTGGCGCTCGTCATGGTGACGGTGCAGGTGGCGCCGTCCGAGGTGGCGCACCCGCTCCACCGCCTGAAGATCGAGCTCGCGTCGGGCGTGGCGGTGAGCGTCACCGTCGCGCCGTTCGCGATCATGGCGGAGCAGCCGTCCGTGGATCCCGTGGTGCAGGCGAGCCCGGCGCCCGTGACGGTGCCGCCGGCGTTCGTCCCGGACGTCGTCACGGTGAGCTTGTACTGGGCGGGCTCGAAGTAGGCCGTGGCGGTCTTGGCGCCCGTCATGGTGACGGTGCAGGTGGCGCCGTCGTAGGTCGTGCACCCGCTCCAGCGCTTGAACACGGACGTCGCGTCGGGCGCCGCCGTGAGGATGACGGTGTCGCCGTTCCCGACGATGGCCGAGCAGCCCGCCGTGGAGCCCGTCGTGCAGCTCAGCCCGGGGCCCGTGACCGTCCCGCCCGCGCCGCCGGAGCCGGAGGTCGTGACGGTGAGGGGATACGTGCTCGGCTGGATCACCGCGTTCACGTTCTTCGCGGAGGAGACGGTGACGGAGCACGTGTTGCCGGACGAGCTCGTGCACCCGCTCCAGCTCTTGAACACCGAGCTCGCGTCGGGCGTGGCGGTCAGGGTCAGCACCGTGGACGGCGTCGTGTTGGCCACCACCGCGGAGCAGCCGGTGGTGGAGCCCGTGGTGCAGGAGATGCCCTCACCGGTGATGGTGCCGACGCCGCCGCCGGAGCTGCTCACCTTCACCGTGTAGGTCGAGGGCTGGAAGCTGGCGGTCACCGTCTTCGCGGCGCTCATCGTGAGCGTGCAGTCGCCGAGACCCGTGCACCCGCCGGTCCAGCCCTTGAACACGGCGTCCGTGCCCGGCGCGGCGCGCAGGGTGACGGAGTCACCGCTCGCCACGAGCGCGGTGCAGCCCGTGGTGGAGCCGGTGGTGCACGCGATCGTGCCCGTCCCCACGGGACCGGTGGCGCCGCCGCTCACCGTGCCGGTCGCTCCGCCGATGTTGGACACGGTGAGCTTGTAGCCCGGGACGAACGTCGCGGTGACCGACTGCGCGGCGCTCATCGGGACGACGCAGGTCCCCGTCCCCGAGCAGGCGCCGGACCAGCCCGCGAACACGGAGGTGGCGCTGGGCGTGGCGGAGAGCGTCACGACCGTGCCCTCGACGAGGTCCGCCGCGCAGGTCGCGCCGCAGGCGATGCCGGCCGGATCCGAGGTGACGTCCCCGGTCCCGGCCCCCGCCCGCGTGACGGTGAGCGCGTACAGCGGAGAGAACTTCGCGATGGCGAGGCGAGACTCGTCCACCGTCAGCGTGCAGGGCCCGAGCCCCGCCTCGGCGCAGGCGCCGGACCACCCGACGAACGCCGAGCCGGCCGCCGCCGAGGGCGTGAGGGTGACCACCGTGGGCGCGTCGAACATCGCGGCGCAGGTCGCGCCGCAGTCGACGCCCGCCGGCTCGGAGACGACGGACCCCGAGCCGTTCCCGATGAGCGAGGCCGTGAGCTCCGCGCGGACCGTGATCGCCTGCGTCCGGACGCGCGAGACGGTGGTGAGGGGGTCGACGGCCAGCAGGGCGTCGAACGCGACGAGCACGCGGCCCGCGCGGTCGGAGGAGACGGAGGTCGTGACCCCACCCGTGCCCGTCCCGACGAGGAAGCCCGAGGGGTCGATCACCGCGCCTGCGCTCGTGACGCGAGCCGCGTAGACGTCGAACGCGGTGCCGCTGCGGCGATCGTGCCACGCGACCACGTAGTACGCCCCCTCGAAGCCGACGTCCGGCGTCTGCTGTGCGTCCGCCGCGGCGGCGATCGCGAGGCCGGACGCGTCGAGCACTTGGCCGGACGCGCTGACGCGGCTGCCGAACACGTCGCTCGTCCCCGAGCGCGTGTCGTTCCAGGCCACGAGGAAGCCGCTCCCGTCCGAGGCGATCGCCGGGCGGCCCTGGCTGCTGCCCGCCAGCGAGATCGGCAGGCCGTCGGGGTCCGTCACGGTGGAACCGGCCACGCGCGCGCCGTACACGTCAGGTCTACCCGCGCGGCCGTCGCGCCACGCCACGAGGCAGGTGCCGGTCGCGCACGCGACGGCGGGCTGCGTCTGGTGCAGCGGCGCCCCGGAGATGACGAGGTCCGTGGCGAGGACCGTGCCGTCCGGTGCGACGCGCGCGCCGCGCACGTCGCCGAAGCCGGTCCGGCGGTCCTCCCAGACCACGAGGTAGCTCGTGCCGTCGAAGGCCACCGCGGGCTCGACCTGATGATCGAGCGCGGTGCTGATCGGGATGCCGCCCGGATCCAGGACCGTTCCGTCCGGCGTGACGCGCGCGCCGTAGACGTCGCGCCCGGTGGCGCCGCGCGAGTCCTGCCAGACCACGAGGTAGTTCGCCCCGTCGAACGCCACGCTCGCCTCGACCTGGTCGCCGGCGGCCGCGGAGATGACGATCGGCGCGGAGCCGAGCACGACGCCGGCCTTGCTCACCCGCGCGCCGTACAGATCCTGGCCGGTGCCGCCCCGCGCGTCGGACCAGACCACGAGGTGGTTCGTCCCGTCGGACGCGGCGGCGGGCGCGGCCTGGGAGCCGGTGGGAGGCGGGAACACGTCCGCGCCCGTCTGGTTCACCACGGCGAAATCGGTCGATTCCAGCGCGGCGGGTGCCGGGTCGCCCGCGCCGTTGCACGCGAGCAGCGCGACCACCCACAGCAGCGACAGCAGCGAGAGCTTCCCCCTCATGACGCACTCCTCCCTTTCGGAGCGCCGACCGAGATCCCCGGTTTGGGTGATCCCTTGTCGGTGACGGCGCACCCTAAGTGGACAATTCACGACATGTCCTGATCCCGAACGGGGTGAGTCTAGCGTGACCTGCGACCGTAAGGGAAGAGTGCCGGGTCGCCGCGTGGTTGCTGAGAGGCAAATCCGCGTGGGTGATATCGCCCAGCAACCTTTAGTGAACGCCGGGAGCGTCCGGATCCGCACGAGAACGGGCCGACGCGCGCGTCACGCCGCGGCGCCGCGGCGGGCCGCTCCGGGGACGTGGATTCACGCTGGGTGATTTACACCGAACGTCTCGAGCGCGCAGGCCGGACGGCCGCGCGAGGTTCACGCGTCGCGAAGCTCGGACCTAGCCGGAGAACGCCTCGTCGATGCGCCGCAGCACCTCGGGCGCGAGCTTCACGCCGGACGCCCTCGCGTTCTCCGTCACCTGCTCGGGCCGCGAGGCGCCGATGATCGCGGACGAGACCTCCCGACGTCGGAGCACCCACGCGAGCGCGAGCTGGGAGAGCGTGATCCCGAGCTCGGCCGCGATCGGCCGGAGCCGCTGCACGCCCTCCAGGACGCGGTCGTCGAGCCGCCGCTGGATGAAGGTGCCCATCGTCGCGCTCGCCGCGCGCGAGCCGGGGGGGACGGCGGCGCCGGGCGCGTACTTCCCGGTGAGGATCCCCTGCGCGAGCGGGGACCAGACGATCTGGCCGATCCCGTTCGCCGCGCACAGCGGGAAGATCTCCGCCTCCGGCTCGCGCCAGAGGATCGAGTACTGCGGCTGGCTCGACACGAAGCGCTCGCCGGGGAGCGCCAGCGCCGCGCGGACCTGGTCCGCGCTCCACTCCGAGAACCCCAGGTAGCGGGTCTTGCCCTGCCGCACCGCCTCGGTGAGCGCCGCCATCGTCTCCTCGAGCGGGGTCTCCGGGTCGTAGCGGTGGCACTGGTACAGGTCGACGTGGTCGAGGCGGAGGCGCCGGAGCGAGGCGTCGAGCTGCTTGCGGATCTGCGCGGCGGACAGGCCGCGGTCCGTCTCGGACATGGGAAAGTAGAGCTTCGTCGCGAGGACGTAGGAGTCGCGCGGCACGCCCCGGAGCACCTCCCCGAGGAGCTCCTCCGCCCGCCCGCCGGAGTAGACGTTGGCGGTGTCGATGAAGTTGATGCCCGCCTCGAAGGCGGCGCGGACGCAGCCCTCCGCCTCCGCGCGCGCCACGCCGCCGCCGTAGGTGAGCCACGAGCCGAGCGAGATCTCCGACACGACGAGGTCGCTGTTGCCGAGCTTGCGGTACTCCATCGGTTCCCCTCCGTTGCCGGGCGGCTCCTGCGCGGGCGCCCACGCGGGCGCGGCGCAGAGCGTTCCGAGCCATGAATACGACGCGGAGCGGGCCGACGCACGCATCGTGACCGCGAGGCCCGCGACCCGATGGAGCGGCGAGCCTCCGCGCCTTGACGCGCCGCCCGCCCGCCGCTAGACGAGCGGGTGCATGTCGTCCATCGCCTGCCATCGCCCGCGCCCTTCCGCGCACCCGCAGCCGCGGCGGCAGGTGGCCCCGCGCGCGCCGGGCTCGGCGCGCGCTCGCGAGACGGCCTGCCTCCTCGCCCGCGCCTCGCGCTCCCCGCTGTAGCGAGGGCGAGGCGCCACCCCGGCAGCGTCCCCCGACCGGCGCGTCACGCGCCGGATCCAAGCCACCCCCCGTCGCCCCCGCGCTGGCCGCGCGGGCGACCTCCGAAGGAGCCGTCATGTCCGCGCCCGTCCGCAAGCCCATCCACGTCCTCCGCGCCGATCTCGACCGCCTGCGCGCGCTCGTCGACCAGCACCTCGCGAGCCGCGACGCCGCCGCCGCCGAGCAGCTCGACGCCGAGCTCGACCGCGCGATCCCGGTGGAGGTCGCGCCGCCCGACGTCGTCACGCTCGACGCGCGCGTCGCGTTCGTGGACGAGGCGACGGGGGTGCGTCGCGAGGTCGTGCTCGTCTACCCGCGGGACGCCGACGCCTCCTCGGGCCGCATCTCGGTGCTCGCGCCCATCGGCGCGGCCCTGCTCGGGCTCGCCGTCGGCGACGACATCGCCTGGCCACTGCCGGACGGGCGCGTCGCGCGGCTCCGCATCCTCTCGGTCGCGCAGCCCGCCCAGGCGTCAGCGGCTCCCGCCTCGGCCTGAGCCCTCCGGCGGGTCGCCGATCTGCGCGCGGTACGCGTCGCCGCCGAGCGTGCGATCGAGGATCGGGAAGAGGACGTGCTCCTCGAGCTCGAAGTGCGCGAGCACGACCCCGAGCAGGCGATCCGCGTGCCGGACGAAGGCGCGCGGGTCGCCACCCGCCCGCCGCGCGAGCTCCGCGCTCCAGCGGTGGATGATGTCGTGCTCGTAGCGCATCGACGCGCTGAACGCGGCGGGGCCCTCGCAGGCGTACTTGTCCACGACGGGGTGCAGGGTGCGCTCCTCCCAGGCGAGGTGCGGCCTGAGGCACGCGTCGAGCGCGCTCACGACGGCGCGCATCTCGGCGACGGCGGCGTCCACCTCCAGGCCGGCGAGCGCGCCGACGCGATGGTCTATCGCCGCCAGGGTCTCGCGCAGGCGGGCGCGCTGCGCGCGGAGCGGAGCGGTGACCGCCGGGGGCGACGTGCTCAGCACCGGGCTCCCCGCGCCGCGACGAACCGCGGCATGAGGACGTGGTTCTCGAGGTGGACGTGGCGGAGCACGTCGCCCTCGAGCGCCTCGAGCTCGCTCATGAGGACCCGATAGGAGGAGCAGGCCCACTCCGGCGTCGCGTACCCGTCGGCGAGCGCCCGCATCCGCGCGAGCAGCGTCCCGACCGCGACGTGCTCCTCGTACATGCGCTCGAGCTCGCGGCGGACGAGCGCCGGGTCCGGGCTGCGCGACATGAGCGCCGGGAAGAGCACCTGCTCCTCGTCGTCGAGGTGCGGCTCGAGGGCGTCCGCCAGCTCCGCGAAGGTGAGGCGAAGCTCCTCGAGCTTCTCGTTCCTCGGCCCGTGGACGCGGGCGACCTTGTCCGCGAGGGGGGCGATGAACGGGATCGCCCGCCTCAGGTAGGCGTGGTGGTGCGAGACGATGTGAGCCACGAGCGCGGGGACCGGGAGCGAGCGGGGGTCCGCCTCGAGCGAGGCCTCGCCGCTCGCCGGGAGGGCTGCCTCGAGCTCCGCGAACACCGCGTCGGGGTCGAGCTCCCGGCCCGCGCAGGCCTCCGGGAGGGTGACGTTCCCGTGGCAGCAGAAGTCGATCTGGTGCTTCTGGAAGACGCGGGCGGCGACGGCGTGGTCGGCGACGATCTGGGCGACGGTGGCGCTGCGGTCGAGGTGGGGCATTTCGGTCGTGTTTCCTTTCGGGGCTCCCGAGGAGCACGCGGCGTGCCGCGCGGGAACGCTCGCCGATCGCGCGGTTGTGGGGCGTCGCGGGCGCCGTTAAGCACCGGATTGGAACACCATGGAACGCTCCCTGCCGCCGCTCCACGTGCACGACGCCTGCGAGGTCTGCGGGCTCGACACCGTCGTCCCGCGCATCGCGCGCACGGCCCACCTCGTCGCCGAGGGTCCCGCCATGCAGGCGGCCCTCCGTCGCGCCCACGACTTCGCGGACTCCGACGCGCCGGTGGTGGTGCTCGGCGAGAGCGGCACCGGGAAGGAGGTCGTCGCGCGCGCCCTCCACGCCGCGAGCCCGCGCGGCGCCCGGCCGTTCGTGCCGGTGAACGTGGCGGCCCTTCCGGCGGAGCTGCTCGAGTCGGAGCTGTTCGGGCACGTGCGCGGCGCGTTCACCGGCGCGACCGCCGAGAAGGAGGGGCTCTTCGAGGCGGCCGACGGTGGGACGCTCTTCCTCGACGAGATCGCCGAGATGCCGCTCGTCCTCCAGGCCAAGCTCCTGCGGGCGCTCGAGGACGGCGAGATCCGGCGCGTGGGCGACACGCGCGCGTTCGGGGTGGACGTCCGGATCGTCTGCGCGACGCACCGCGACCTCCCCCAGCGCGTGGCGGAGGGCCGCTTCCGCGAGGATCTCTACTACCGCCTCAAGGTGCTCGTGCTCCGGCTGCCCCCCCTGCGCGAGCGGCGCGAGGACGTCCTCCCCCTCGCGCGCCAGTTCCTCTCGGCGGAGCGGCGCCCTCCCGCGGGCCTCGCGCCGGACGCCGAGCGGCTGCTCCTCGCCTACGCGTGGCCTGGCAACGTCCGCGAGCTCCAGAACGTGATGCGCCACGCGGCGGTGCTCGCCCGCGGCGGCGAGATCCGGCCCGAGCACCTGCCCGAGGAGCTCCTGCGCCCCGCCGCCCGCGCGGAGTCGCCGGCGCGCACGCTCGCCGAGGTCGAGCGCGAGCACGTGCTGCGGGTCCTCGAGGCGTGCGGCGGCTCTCAGGTCGAGGCGGCGCGCGCGCTCGGCATCGGCCGGAACACGCTCTGGCGGAAGCTGCGGGCGTACCGCGAGGGCGAGCGGTAGAGGCCGAGGGCCCGCCTGCCTTGACGGCGGGCCGGGACTCGCTCATGTTGCGCGGCCCATGCCCGTCCTCGGTGGTGCCGTCACGTTCGCCCGGTTCCGGTGGGAGCCGGGCAAGAAGCCTCCCTCAGACACCCGGCGCTGGCTCGCGAAGGGGCTCGCCTCGGGCGCCTTCGAGCCGCTCGATCCCGCCAAGGGCGACGAGGAGCGCGCCGCAGGCTTCGTGGAGCTGGAGGATCAGGACGCGACCTCCTTCGCCTCGATCATCCAGGGCGAGTACGCGCTCTTCGCCTTCCGCGTCGACACGCTCAAGGTGCCGGCCGCGGCGCTGCGCGTCGAGCTGGAGCGCTGGCGCGTGGCGTTCGAGAAGGAGCACGGCCGCCCGCCGGCGAAGCGCGAGAAGGCCGAGCGCAAGGAGGCGGTGCGCCACCTGCTCCGCCAGCGCGCGACCCCCAGCTCGCACGTCCACGACGTCAGCCTGAACCTGAAGGCCGGCCAGGTGCAGATCTGGGCCGCCTCCCGCAAGGCGGTGGACGAGGTCGTGGCCGCGCTCGAGACCGCCCTCGAGGTGAAGCTCGCGCCGCTCACCCCGGCCGCGCTCGCCGCCAGGGCAGGGACCCCGGACGCCGCGCTCGCGCCGACGCCGGAGCTCGTGGGCCTCGAGTCGTCGCGGCGGGAGGTGAGCGATGTCGAGGCGTGAGCAGGCGCGGACCGACGCGGCCTTCCAGCGCGGCGCCGCGGGCGTGGACGGGCTCCCCACCGAGGAGGAGCGCCGCGACGAGGCCGAGGTCGAGAAGGACAAGGCGCGCGAGCAGCTCCTGCGCGGCCGCACGTACCTCGGGCGCGAGCTGCTGACGTGGCTCCTGTGGCGCTCGGAGTCGACGGAGCCCGTGATCGAGCTCGACGGGGCGGGGGTGACGGTCGTCTTCGTCGGCCGGCTCACGCTCCGCGGCATCGCGGGCGACGTGACCGAGCTCGTGGCGCGGGGCGCGCTCGCGCCGTACTCGGCCCAGGTTCGCCGCGCGCTCGACGCCGGCCTGCTCGTGCACCAGGCGCGCGTGCGGCTCGAGCACGCGGAGCGGGTGTACGAGGCGACGCTCGACGCCGAGTTCCTGGACGTGCGCGCCGCGAAGCTGCCCGAGCTCCTCACCGAGGAGGAGGACGATCGGCTGCTCGAGCGGCTCGAGCTCGCCGAGCGGCTCTCCGCGATCGTGGACGCGCTCACCGGCGCCTTCCTGGACGTCCGCACGAGCCGCACCTGGCGCAAGCGGGTTGCGACACTCAAGACGTGGATGCGCGCGGGCGAGGAGGCCTAGCCTCGCCTAGAGCCGTCGCCGGTCGAAGCGGTTCGCCGACGCCCCATCGGCAAGAAGACGAGCTCGCTGCCGAAACTTTTCACGCGATGACGGCTCGCATCGCCTGTGAAAAGACATCCGCTCACGTGGAAGGGGCTCGCCCTCGCGGCGCTCGCCGCGCTCGCGGCGCTCCCCGCCGGCGCCGCCGGGGCATCGCCCGTCACCATCCAGGAGGCGATCCGCGCCGCCTGGCAGGAGAACGCCGGCCTCAAGGCCTCGTCCGCCCAGGTGGAGGCCGCGCGCGCGGAGGCGGCGCGCGCCCGCGCCGGACACCTCCCGACGCTCTCGCTCTCCGGCCGCGGCGTCCGCACCGACGAGCCGATGATGGCCTTCGGGCTGAAGCTCGACCAGGCTCGCATCGGCCAGGCGGACTTCGATCCCGCGCGGCTCAACCACCCCGACGCGGTGGGGGGCTGGGGGGCGAGCGCCGCCCTCAACCTCCCGGTCTTCACCGGGGGCCGCGTGGCGGCGGGCTCGCGCGCCGCCGGCGCCATGGCCGGCGCCGAGGCGGCGAGCCACGAGCGCCGCCGCCTCGAGACCGCCGCCGCCGTCGTGGAGGCCTACTTCGGCGCGCAGGTCGCGGAGGAGGGCGTCCGCTACGCCGAGGACCTCCTCGCGCAGGCGAAGGAGACCGAGCGCTTCGTGCGCCAGCGGAACGCGCAGGGGCTCGCGCTCGACGCGGACCTCGCCCGCGCCTCCGCGTTCCGCGCCCAGGCGGAGGCCGAGCGCGCCGCCGCGCTCCAGCGTCGCGCCTCCGCCCGCTCCGGGCTCGCGCTCGTGGCCGGCGACGCGGTCGGGACGGCCGAGCTCGCGACCCCCGTCGCGGCCCTGCCGCCGCTGCCCGCCGCGGCCGACGCGCCGCCGCCGCCGGAGCGACCGGACCTCGTCGCGGCGCGGCTCCAGCGCGACGCCGCGGACGCGGGCGTCTCCGTCGCGCGCGGGAGCCTGCTCCCGTCGCTGTTCGCGCAGGCCAGCGCCGAGACGATGCGCGAGGGGAGCGACCTCTCGCGCGGGGGCAGCTGGACGACGCTCGGCCTCATGCTGCGCTGGGACCTGTCGCTCGCGGACGCCCAGGGGGCGCGGGCGGCGCAGGCGCGGGCCCGCGCCGCGGACGAGGCCCTCGTCTGGCGCGAGCGGCAGGCGGCCCGCGAGGTCGGGGAGGCGCGCCGGGCGATCGAGACCGCCGACGCCCGGATCCGCTCCGGCGAGGAGGCCGTCGCGGCGTCCGAGTCGGCGCGGAACCTCCGCGCCGCGCGGCATCGCCAGGGACTCCTCCCGCTCACCGACGTCCTCGACGCGGAGGCCGGCCTCGCCGGCGCTCGCGCCCTGCTCCTCGCGAGCCGGCTCGAGGCGCGCGTCGCGCGCGCCCAGCTCGCGCTCGCGCTCAACCTGCCCATCGAAGGGATCACGCCATGAAGATCGCCGCACTCGCCGCGCTGGCGCTGCTCGCGCCCGCGCTCGTCTCCGCCTCGCCCGCCGCCGAGGCCGCCTCCCCGCGGCGCGTCCGGCCCGTCCGCGGCGAGACGACGCCCACGGGCGGCCACCTCGTCCCGGCGAACGTGATCGCGGCCCGGCGCGCGACCCTCTCGACGCGGATCGCCGCGCACGTCTCGGCGCTGCACGTCGAGGAGGGCCAGCGTGTGAAGCAGGGGCAGCTCCTCGTGTCCCTCTCCGCCTCCGACCTGCGCGGGGCGCTCGCCGCGGCCGAGAGCGGCCACGCGGCGGCCGCCGCCCACGAGAAGCGCATCCGCGCCCTCGCCGCGGAGCGCGCGGCGACGCCCTCCGAGCTCGAGATGGCCGTCTCCCAGCGCGCCCAGGCCCAGGCGGCGCTCTCGTCCGCGCGCGCCAACCTGGAGTACGCCCAGATCCGCGCGCCGTTCGCCGGCACCATCCAGGCGCGCCGCGTCTCGGCGGGCGACATGGTCGGCCCCGGCCAGCCGCTCCTCGAGCTCGAGGGCGACACGCTCGAGCTCCAGGCGAGCCTCACGGAGTCGGAGGCGGCCGGGCTCGCGCTCGGGCGAGCGCTCCCGTTCGTCTCGGGGGACGCGAAGGGGCAGGCGGAGATCACCGCCCTCACGCCCGGCGGCGACCCGGTCTCGCACCGGCGCGGCGTTCGCGCGCGCGTGCGGAGCGTCACCGGCGAGCTCCGCTCGGGCGCGTTCGCGCGCCTCGAGGTCCCGGGCGCGGCGGAGGGCGCGCACGGGGCGTGGGTGCCGCGGAGCGCCCTCGTCGAGCGCGGCGATCTCACCGGCGTGTTCGTGGCCGCGGGCGGCAAGGCCGAGCTGCGCTGGCTCTCGCTCGGCGAGGCGACCGGCGACGGCTTCTCGGTCCGCGCCGGGCTCCGGCCCGGGGAGACCGTGATCGACGCCCCGGGCGCGCTGCGCGACGGGGAGCCGGTGGAGGTGCAGCCGTGAAGGAGCAGGGCTACGGTCTCGCCGGGCGCCTGGCGCGCCCGTTCCTGCGCTCGAAGCTCACGCCGGTGATCGTCTTCGCGTCGATCCTGCTCGGCGTGCTCGCCGTGTCGCTCACGCCGCGCGAGGAGGAGCCGCAGATCATCGTCCCGATGGTCGACGTCATGGTGCCCTTCCCGGGCGCCACGCCCTCCGAGGTGGAGAGCCAGGTCGTCACGCCGCTCGAGCGCCGGCTGTGGGGCATCCCCGGCGTGGAGTACCTCTACAGCACGAGCCGGCCGAACGCCGGGTTCATCACCGTGCGGTTCAAGGTGAACGAGCCGCTCGAGCCGAGCCTCGTGAAGGTCCACCAGGAGCTCGGGGCGCACCCGGAGCTGCTCCCGCAGGGCACGATGCCGCCCGTCGTCCGGGCGCTCACCATCGACGACGTCCCGTTCCTCACCGTGACGCTGCACGCCCAGGAGGCGCTCCCGGCGGGCGAGCTGCGCAAGCTCGCCGAGCAGGTCGCCCGGGAGCTCTCCGACGTCGAGCGCACCGCGCAGGTGCGCGTGGAGGGCGGCGCGCGGCGCGTGGTGCGCATCGAGCCGGATCCGGCGAGGCTGCGCACGCTGTCCGTCTCCATCGGCGAGCTGCACCAGGCGCTCCAGTCCGCCCAGGCGCAGCTCCCCGCCGGAGCGCTCGTCGACGGCGGCGCCCGCGTCGAGATCGAGGCGCGCGGGTTCGCGCGGTCGGCGGAGGAGCTCCGGCGCGTCGTGGTCGCGGTGCGCGACGGACGGCCGCTCTACGTCGAGGACGTGGCCCGCGTGACGGACGGCCCCGAGCCCGAGCCCGCCGTGGTGCTCACCGCGTCCAAGGAGCGGCCCGGCTTCGAGCAGGCCGCGACGGTGGTGGTGGCGAAGCGGCCCGGGACGAACGCGACCGAGCTCGCGGAGCGGGTGGTCGCCAAGGTGGACGCGCTGCGCGGCGGGCTCATCCCCGCCGCCGTCGACGCGACGGTCACCCGGAACTACGGCGAGACGGCGGGGGAGAAGTCGAACGAGCTCATCGAGCACCTCCTCATCGCGACGCTCTCGGTCATCGCCCTCATCCTCCTCGCCATGGGCTGGCGCTCGGCGCTCGTCGTGGCGGTCGCGGTCCCGGTGACGCTCGCCCTGACGCTGCTCCTCACCTACCTGAACGGCTACACGCTGAACCGCGTCACGCTGTTCGCGCTCATCTTCTCGATCGGCATCCTGGTCGACGACGCCATCGTGGTGGTCGAGAACATCCACCGCCACATGTACCTGCCCGGCCCGCGCCGGAGCTTCGCGCAGACCGTGCTCGACGCGGTGGACGAGGTCGGGAACCCCACCATCCTCGCCACGGTGGCGGTGATCGCGGCCATCCTGCCGATGGCGATGGTCCGCGGGCTCATGGGCCCCTACATGCGGCCCATCCCGGTGGGCGCGAGCGTGGCGATGGTCTTCTCGCTCGTCATCGCCTTCGTCGTGAGCCCCTGGGCGGCGATGAAGATCTTCCGCAAGGAGGCGCACCTCCCGGACACCGACGCGAGCGGCCTCCACCCCTCGGATCCGGCGCGGGACGCGCCCGAGCCCGAGCGCGACCTGCCCTCGGCCAACCCGGAGACCGCGCCCGAGGGGCGGCTCGCGCGCGCCGATCGCCGCGTCGTGCGGTGGCTGCTCGGGACCGGGAGGGTCCGCGTCGGCTTCCTCGCCGCGGTCGCCGTGCTGCTCCTCGCGGCGACGGCGCTGCTCTTCACCGGCGCGGTGAAGGTGAAGATGCTCCCGTTCGACAACAAGCGGGAGTTCCAGGTCCAGCTCGATCTCCCCGCGGGCGCCGCCCGCGAGGAGTCCCTCGCCCTCGGCCAGCGGGTCGCCCGCCGGCTCCTCGCCGAGCGGGAGGTCGAGAGCGTGCAGCTCCACTCGGGCGTCGCCGCGCCGTTCACCTTCGTCGGCATGGTGCGGCACAGCTTCATGCGCGAGGCGCCGGAGCAGGTGGACCTGCAGGTGAACCTCGTGCCGAAGGGTGAGCGCGACGCCTCGAGCCACGCCATCGCGGTGCGGGTGCGGCCCGAGATCGAGGCCCTCGCGAGGTCGCGCGACGCGCGCGTGAAGGTGGTCGAGATCCCGCCCGGTCCGCCGGTGCTCGCCACCATGGTGGCCGAGGTCTACGGCCCGAGCGCGGCGACCCGCGACCGGATCGCCGGCGAGGTGCGCGAGGCGTTCCGCGCGGTGCCCGGCGTGGTGGACGTGGACTCGACGCTCAACCCCACGGCCCCCAAGCTCGTCGTGGCGGTGGATCGGGAGAAGGCGGCGCTCCACGGGGTCGCGCCCGCGCACGTCGTGCAGACGCTCGCGGCGGCGGGCTACGGGGCGCCGCTCGGCGCGTTCCACGTCGAGCGCGGCGCGGCGCAGGTGCCGCTCGTCCTCCAGCTCGCGCCGGCGCAGCGCTCCCGGCTCGACACCCTCCTCGCGCTCACCGTCCCGGGCGCGCGCGGTCAGGTGCCGCTCTCCGAGCTCGTCCGCGTCGAGCGGACCCGCGAGGCGCCCGAGATCCAGCACAAGAACCTGATGCCGGTCTCCTACGTCACGGCCGACCTGGCCGGAGAGATCGAGAGCCCGCTCTACGCGCTCCTCGCCCTCGACGAGAAGCTCGAAGGCCTCCGCGGCGATCGCGGCGAGCCGGTCGCGCGCTACGGCCTCGCCCACCCGGCCAACACCGAGTCGCCCGCGATCAAGTGGGACGGGGAGTGGCACATCACGCTCGAGGTCTTCCGCGACCTCGGCCTCGCCTTCGCGGCGGTGATGCTGCTCATCTACGTGCTCATGGTCGGCTGGTTCCAGAGCTTCACGATGCCGATCGTGATCCTCGTGCCGATCCCGCTGTCGCTCGTCGGGATCCTGCCGGCGCACGCGCTCGGCGGGACCTTCTTCACGGCGACGAGCATGATCGGCTTCATCGCCGGGGCGGGGATCGTCGTGCGGAACAGCATCATCCTCGTGGACTTCGCGGAGCTGAAGCTGCGCGAGGGGATGCCGCTCGCGGCGGCGGTGGAGGAGGCGGTGCTCGTCCGCTTCCGCCCCATGGCGCTCACGGCGCTCGCCGTGATCGTCGGCAGCGCGGTGATGCTCGCGGACCCCATCTTCCAGGGGCTCGCGGTGGCGCTCATGGCCGGCGCGGTCGCGGCGACCCTGCTCTCGCGCTACGCGGTCCCGGTCCTCTACTACATGCTCGCCCGGCACGGGCGCGCCGCCGAGCTGCAGCGCGAGGGCGCCCGGGGCCGCACCGTCGAGGAGGAGGAGCGCCGGCCCTCGCCGCCGCTCGAGGCGGCGCTCGCGACCGGCACCGACGTGTATTGACGGAGCGCCGGGCGCCGCAGGCGCGCCCCCCGCTCGCGCCGACCAGCCGGCGCTGGCGGGGGGTGCGCTGCTTCTACTCTTCCTCGACCTTGTCCTCCACCCAGCTCATCGCGGCGAGCGCCCGGGGCCAGCCGATGGTGGTGATGGCGAGCCGGACCACGTGGGCGAGGTCCTCGCGCGAGCAGCCGCCCGCGGTCGCGAACCGGACGGCGGAGTGGACGCCGCCCTCCGTGCCGAGGCCCACCGCGATCCCGAGCTTCACGAGGCGGCGCTCGCGCTCCGAGAGCGGCCCGCTCTCGTGGAGTCGCCGGCCCAGCTCCTCGAACGCGGCGTAGACGTCGGGGTGCGAGCTCTTGAAGCGGAGGAAGTTCTCGGGGAGCTTCTGGGCCATCGGTCACCTCGCGGGTCGGAGTTCGCGCCTTCGTACAACGATGTGGACGCCGCCTGCGCGCGGGCGCAGGCGGAAGCCCCGGAAGGGCGGCCCTCCCCGTCCGCTCGGCCGAGCCGCCGAGCGGCGCGCTCCACCGTCCCCCGGGTCTCGCAGCCCGTCAGACGGCGCGACCGGCGTGGCGACGACTGCGCGATAATCGACACGAATGACGGCTCGCCTCTTCCGCTGCATCGCCGGCGCGGTCCTCGTGACCCTCGCGGGCGCGGCGCTCGCCGACGCGGCGCCCGCGCCGGTCCTCGTCTTCGGCGGCGACCGCGACTACCCGCCTTACGAGTTCATCGACGAGCACGGGAATCCCGCCGGGTACAACGTCGACCTGACCCGCGCCATCGCCGAGGTGATGGGGCTCCGGGTCGAGGTCCGGCTCGGCGGCTGGTCGGAGATGCGACAGGCGCTCGACGAAGGTCGCATCGACGCGCTGCAGGGGATGTCGTGGTCGGAGGAGCGGGCGCGGCGGCTCGCGCTCTCCCCGCCGCACACCCTCGTGAACCACGCCATCTTCGCGCGCAAGGGGACTCCTCCGGTGGGGTCGCTCGAGGAGCTGCGCGGCCACGCCGTCGCCGTCCACCGCGCGGGCATCATGGACGAGCACCTCACCGCGCTCGGGCTCGGCGACACCTTGCTCCGCACCGACACCCCCGCCGACGCGCTCCGGCTGCTCGCCTCGGGCCAGGGGGAGTACGCGGTGGTGGCCGCGCTGCCCGGGACGTACATCACGCGGCAGCTCCGGCTCACCAACGTCGTCCCGGTCGCTCGGAACGTCGCCGCGCACCGCTACGGCTACGCGGTCCGGAAGGACGACGCGGCGCTCCTCGCCCGCATCGAGGAGGGGCTCGCCATCCTGAAGCAGACCGGCCGCTACGATCAGATCCGGGAGCGGTGGCTGGGCGTGCTCGAGCCGGGCGTCACCTGGTGGACGTTCGTGAAGTACGGCGCGGTCGTCTTCGTGCCGCTGCTCCTGGTGCTCGGCGGCACGGTGCTGTGGTCGCGCTCGCTGCAGCGCGAGGTCGCAGCCCGGACCGCGTCGCTCGCGCGCGAGATCGGCGAGCGCGAGCGCGCCATGGAGCTCCTGCGCGACAACCAGGCCCAGCTCGTCCAGGCCGACAAGATGGCGGCGCTCGGCGTGCTCGTCTCCGGCGTCGCGCACGAGGTGAACAACCCGAACGGCTACATCCTGCTCAACATGCCCGTGCTGAAGGACGTCTACCTCGACGCGCTCGAGCTCTTCGAGCGGCGCTTCCAGGAGGAGGGCGACTTCATGCTGGCGGGGCTCCGCTACTCGCAGATGCGCGAGGAGCTGCCGGGCATGCTCGACGAGATGCTCGAGGGGGCGCGGCGCATCAAGCGGATCGTGGAGGACCTGAAAGACTTCGCGCGACGCGAGGACGCGCCCCGCCTCGAGCCGGTGGACCTCAACGCGATCGTGCGCGCCGCGGTGCGGCTCCTCGACGCTCGGATCCGGAAGGCCACCCGCCGCTTCGAGCTGACGCTCGCCGATCCGCTCCCGCGCGTGCGCGGCAACGCCCAGCGGATCGAGCAGGTGGTGGTGAACCTCGTCCTGAACGCCTGCGAAGCGTTGCCCGCCCCCGACCGCGCCATCCGCGTGAACACGGAGCACGACCGCGCCGCGGGCGTGGCGCGCGTCACGGTCCAGGACGAGGGGGTGGGGATCCCGCCCGAGCACCGCTCCCGCCTCACCGACCCCTTCTTCACCACCAAGCGCGAGCAGGGCGGGACCGGGCTCGGGCTCTCGGTGTCCGCCGCCATCGTGAAGGAGCACGGGGGCGCGCTGGAGTTCCGGTCGCCTCCCGGCGGGGGGACGGCCGTGGTGGTCACCTTGCCCGTCGTCCCCGAGGAGCGCGCCGCATGACCACCGGCACCTATCCGTCCTTTCCCATCCTCGCGGTGGACGACGAGCCGGCCTGGCTCCGCTCGCTCCGCGTCGCGCTCGGCCGCGCGGGCATCGATCACGTCGAGACGTGCCAGGACGCGCGCGAGGTGCCGGGCCTGCTCGCCGCGCGGCCGTTCGGCCTCGTCCTGCTCGACCTCAACATGCCGCACGTCTCGGGCGAGGATCTGCTCGCGCGCATCGCCGCCGATCACCCGGAGGTGATGGTCATCGTGATCAGCGGGATGAACCAGGTCGAGACGGCGGTGCGGTGCGTGAAGGCCGGCGCGTTCGAGTACTTCGTGAAGACGGAGGAGGAGGATCGACTCGTCGGCGGGGTCCTGCGCGCGGTGCGGATGCTGGAGCTGGAGGGCGAGAACCGCGAGATGGCGAGCCGGGTCCTCTCCGGCGGGCCGAAGCACCCCGAGGCGTTCGAGGCCATCGTGACCAGAGACCGCGCCATGCACGCGGTGTTCGCCTACGTCGAGGCCGTGGCGCGGAGCCCGCGACCGCTGCTCGTGCAGGGCGAGAGCGGCGTGGGCAAGGAGCTCGTCGCGCGCGCCGCGCACGCGCTCTCCGGTCGACCCGGTCCCATGGTGGCGGTGAACGCCGCAGGGCTCGACGACGCCATCTTCGCCGACACCCTCTTCGGGCACGCCCGCGGCGCGTTCACCGGCGCGGACCAGGCGCGGCCGGGGATGATCGAGGCCGCGGCGGATGGGACGCTCTTCCTCGACGAGATCGGCGACCTCGCCGTCGCCTCGCAGGTGAAGCTGCTCCGGCTGGTGCAGGAGGGCGAGTACTTCCCGCTGGGCAGCGATCGCCCCAAGCGCCTCCGGGCGCGCCTGATCGTCGCGACGCACCACGACCTCGCGGCGAAGCAGGACTCCGGCGCCTTCCGCCGCGACCTGTACTACCGGCTCGCCACGCACCAGGTCCGGATCCCGCCGCTTCGCGAGCGCAAGGGCGACGTGCCCCTGCTGCTCGAGCACTTCCTCGCGGAATCCGCGCGCGAGCTCGGACTCAAGAAGCCCACCGCGCCGCGCGAGCTCCCGATCCTGCTCTCCACCTACGCCTTCCCGGGCAACATCCGGGAGCTGAAGGCGATGACCTACGACGCGGTCAGCCTTCACCCCGGGCGAATCCTGTCCATGGAGACGTTCCTCCGGGCGATGGAGCGCGGCGGCGGCCCGGCGCCTGCGCGCGTCGCGGCGCAGGGGGAGCATCCGTTCGCAGGCGTCGACCCGCTGCCGACCATCCACGACGCCGTCGACCTGCTCGTGCGGGAGGCCGTCTCCCGCAGCGGAGGCAACCAGACGATCGCTGCGCGCCTCCTCGGCATCACTCAATCCGCGCTGTCGAGGCGCCTCAAGGCAGCACGAGGCGGATAGCGCCCCGCGAATGGGCATGCGCCGGCGTATGGTCGTGCGCCCGCGCATCGCGCGCGCAACCGGGCGAGATCACGGAACGTCTCTGGGCCGTCGGCGCCGCAGGCATGAGCGGGCGCATGACCATTCACGAACCCGCCGGCGAAGAAGCCCCGGCGTTTCGGGCGGTTGCGCGCGGCGGCCGTCCGGCACCGCGCGTGCTCTCGCTTCCCTCGGGCCGGCGCGAGAGCCGGCCCGAGGGAGACCCCATGACGATCTTCTGGATCCAGTTCGCGCTCGTGCTCGGCGCCATCCTGCTCGGCATCCGCAAGGGTGGCGTCGCGCTCGGGATGATCGGCGGCCTCGGCGTGGCCGTGCTCGTGTTCCTGTTCCGGGCGGCGCCTTCCGAGCCGCCCGTCGCGGTGATGCTCATCATCCTCGCCGTCGTGACCGCGTCGGCGACGCTGCAGGTCGCGGGCGGCCTGGACTACCTCGTCCAGATGGCCGAGCGGCTCCTGCGCGCCCACCCGAAGTACGTGACCCTGCTCGCGCCGCTCTGCACGTTCGTTCTCACCATGTGCGTCGGGACCGGGCACGCCGTCTACGCGCTCCTGCCCGTCATCTCCGACGTGGCGGTGCGCACGAAGACCCGGCCCGAGCGCCCCATGGCCGTCTCCAGCGTCGCCGCCCAGATGGGCATCACCGCGAGCCCCGTCGCGGCGGCGGTGACCACGTTCCTCGGCTACTCGGCGAAGATGGGCACGCCGGTCACCATCTACGACATCCTCAAGATCACCATCCCGGCCGGCATCGTCGGGGTGATCGCTGCGTCGCTCTGGAGTCTCAACCGCGGGAAGGACCTCTACCAGGACCCGGAGTTCCTCGCGAAGCTCGACAGCCCCGCGTTCAGGGAGTCCCTCGACGTCTCCGTGACGACGCTCGGGAAGGAGCTGCCCAGGACCGCGAAGCTCTCGGTCGCGCTCTTCTTCGGCGGCGTGCTGTTCATCGTGCTGCTCGCGCTGCGCGACACCGCCGCGAGCGCCGGGCTCGCGCTGCCGCAGATCGTCCCGCTCGTGGGCGGAAAGCCCGTCCCCATGACGACGATCGTGCAGGTCGTCATGCTCGCCTTCGGCGCGATCATCCTGTTCGCGACGAACGTGAAGGCAGCGGACATCGCGAAGTCCTCCGTGTTCACCGCGGGCATGGTCGCCGTCGTGTCGATCTTCGGCATCGCGTGGATGAGCGACACGTTCGTCTCGGCGAACAAGTCGCTCCTCGTCTCGAAGATCGGCGACATGGTCCAGTTCGCGCCGTGGACCTTCGCGCTCGCGATGTTCTGCGTGTCCGCGTTCGTGAAGAGCCAGGCCGCGACGCTCACGGTGATGATCCCGTTCGGCATGGCGCTGAAGCTGCCGGCGACGCTGATGCTCGGCCTGCTGCCCGCGAGCTACGCGTACTTCTTCTTCGCGTTCTACCCGAGCGACATCGCCGCCATGAACATGGACCGGACCGGGACCACGCGCATCGGGAAGTACCTGCTCAACCACAGCTTCATGATGCCGGGCCTCATCGGCGTGTCGGTCTCGACGTTCGTCTCGTACGGGCTCTCGAAGATCGCGTTCTAGTGCTCCGTGCGCCCCGTCACCCGGTCTCCACGCGCCGTCCGGTCGCCCGGTCGAACCGGTGCACCCGCCGCGGGTCGAACGCGAGCCGCACCGGCGCGCCGGGGGCGGCCTCGAACCCGGCGTCGCAGCGCGCGACGAGCCGCGCGCCGGCGCGCTCCACCGTCACCCACGTCTCGGAGCCCATCGGCTCGACGAGCCAGACCTGCGCCTCGAGGCCGCCCGCCGCGGCGTCTCGAGAGACCCGCAGGTCCTCGGGCCGGAGCGCCACGTCGGCCGGGCCGGCCGGGAGCCCGAGCACCTCCGGCGCGACGAGGTTCACGGGCGGCGTCCCGACGAAGCGCGCCACGAAGGCCGTCGCGGGCGCGCCGTAGATCTCGCGCGGCGTCCCGAGCTGCTCGAGCGCGCCGTCTCGGAGCACCGCGATGCGGTCGGCGAGCGTCATCGCCTCGGCCTGGTCGTGCGTGACGTACACGAACGTCGCGCCGAGCCGCTCGTGCAGCTTCTTCAGCTCGGCGCGGACGCCGAGGCGCAGGGCGGCGTCGAGGTTCGAGAGCGGCTCGTCGAGCAGGAAGACCTTCGGGCGGCGGACGAGCGCCCGGCCGAGCGCGACGCGCTGCCGCTGCCCGCCGGAGAGCGCGCCGGGGCGGCGGTCGAGCAGCGGCGCGAGGCCGAGCAGCGCCGCGACCTCCTCCACGCGCGCCGCGATCTCGCGGCGCGGGCGGCCGGCCACCGCGAGCGGGAAGGCGAGGTTCCGGCGCACCGTCATGTGCGGGTAGAGCGCGTAGCTCTGGAAGACCATCGCGACGTCGCGCTCGCGCGGGGAGAGGTCGTTGACCACGCGCCCGTCGATCCGGACGACGCCGGCGTCCGGCGCCTCCAGGCCGGCGACGAGCGACAGGAGGGTGGACTTTCCGCAGCCCGAGGGACCGACCACCGCGACGAGCTCCCCGTCCCCCACGGAGAGGCTCACGCCGCGCAGCGCCGGGACGGCGCCGTAGGACTTCGCGAGCGACTCGAGCTCGAGGCGCGCGGCCACGCTCACCCCTTCACCGCGCCGGCCGTGAGCCCCGCCACCACCCGCCGCTGGAACAGGACCGCGATGGCCACGACCGGCGCCGTGGCGAGCGTGGACGCCGCCGCGAGGACGACGAAGGGATCGCGGAACTCCCCGCCGAAGAGCGCGAGCGCGACCGGCACGGTGCGGCGCGAGGGGGAGGTGAGGAACGTCACGGCGTAGAGGAGCTCGTTCCAGGCGAACACGAAGACGAGGAGCCCCGCCGTGGCGAGCCCTGGCGCGGCGAGCGGGAGGAGCACCCGCCGGAACGCGCCGAGCGGCGTGCACCCGTCCACGCGCGCGGCGCGGTAGAGCTCGACTGGCAGGGCGCGGAAGGTCCCCGTGAGGAGCCACAGCGCGAGGGGCACGGAGAAGCTCGTGTACGGGGCGACGAGCCCGGGGAGCGTGTCGAGGAGCCGCGCCGCCCGGAGCGCGGTGTAGAGCGGCGCCGCCGTGGCGATGGGCGGGAACATGGAGATGGCGAGCGCGCCGCCCAGGAGCGCCCGGCCGCCGCGCACGCCGAGCCGCGCGACGGCGAACGCCGCCGGGGCGGCGAGCGCGAGGGCGAGCGCCGCGGTGGCGCCGCTCACGAGGAGCGAGTTCAGGACCGCGCGCGCGAGGCCGCCGCCGGAGAGCGCGGCGGCGTGGTTCTCGAGGGTGAGGTGCGAGGGGAGCGGCCGCGCGAGCTCCGCGTCGGGCCAGAAGGAGGTGAGCGCGAGCCAGCCGAGCGGCAGGAGGAAGAACGCGAGGTAGGGGAGGGCGATCGTCCACGCGGAGCGCGGGCTCATGGCGGCGCCTCCCCCGGGCTCCGCTCGCCGAGGGCGGAGAGCCACGCGAGGCCGATCGCCACCACGCCCAGGAACGTGACGAGCGAGATCGCCGCGCCGAGCCCGAAGCTGCCCGCGCGGAGGAGCGTCCGGTACGCGTAGAGCGAGAGCGGCTCGGTCGTGTGGCCGGGCCCGCCCTCGGTGAGGACGAAGACGACGTCGAACACGCGGAAGGCGTCGAGGCTGCGGAACAGCAGGGCGAGCAGGAGCGCGGGGCGCAGGAGCGGCAGCGTGATCGAGCGGAAGACGCGGAGCGCGGACGCGCCGTCCACCCGCGCCGCGCGGGCGAGATCCTCCGGGATCGCCTGGAGGCCGGCGAGCAGGAGGAGCGCGACGAAGGGGGTCGTCTTCCAGACGTCAACGAAGATCGCGGCGTGCAGCGCGAGGCGCGGCCGCGTGAGCACCGCCCCCGCGCCGTCGGGCCAGAGCCTGGCGAGGAGCCCCAGGTCCGGCTGGAGGAGGAGCGCCCAGAGCTTCGCCGCGACGACCGTGGGGAGGATCCACGGGACGAGCACCGCCGCGCGGAGCGCGCCGCGGCCCCGCCCCGCGTGGTGGAGCGCGAGCGCCAGCGGAAGCGCGAGCAGGAGCTCGAGGCCGACCGCGACCGCGGTGAAGTACGCGGTGTTGGCGAGCGCGCCGAGGAAGCGCGCGTCGTGCGCGAGCGCGCGGTAGTTCGAGAGCCCGACGAAGTGGTCCTCGCCGAGCACCGGGACGCGGTGCCGGAGGGAGAGCCAGGCCGTGGCGAGGAGCGGCCCGAGCGCGACGAGCGCGAGCGCCGCCCCCGCGGGCGCCACGAGCGCCGCGCCCACGCGCCGCTCCCCGCGCGCGCTCACCGCGCCACCCCGGCGATGGCGTCCGCCTGCGCCTGCGCGCGGGCGAGCGCCTCCGCGGGCGAGCGCAACCCCGAGACCGCCGCGGAGAGCTCCCCCTGCAGCGCGTCGCCGGCGAGCATGTAGTAGGGCGTGACCGGGCGCGCGCGCGCGGCCTCGACGCGCGGGAGCAGCGCGGCGATGAACGGCGCCGCCGCGCGGATGCGCGGATCCTCGTACGAGGCGCGCCGCGCGGGGTTCCGGCCGTAGGCGATGGCGAGGACGGCGTTCGCGTCGGGCGAGGTGAGGTGCGCGACGAGCCGGGCCGCCGCGGCGCGGCGCGCCGCCGGCGCGCGCGAGGAGATCCCGAGCTGCCAGCCCCCGAGGGCGCCGGGGGCGGGCCCCTCCGCGCCCGGGAGGGACGCGACCCCGACCCGTCCGCGGACCGGCGAGGCGGGATCCTGCAGGAGCGGCCACGCGTAGGGCCAGTTGCGCATGAACACGGCGCGGCCCTCCTGGAAGGCCCGCCGCGCGTCCTCCTCCGCGGCGGTCACCACCGACCTCGGGGAGAGCCCGTCCGCGACGAGCCCGCGCAGGTGATCCAGCGCCTCGCGCGCGGCGGGCGAGTCGAGCCGCAGCCGCTCGCCGTCGAGCGCCGTGCCGCCGTACCCCCACAGCGCCTCGAAGAAGTTGCAGGAGAGCCCCTCGTACTGCCGTCCCTGCCACAGGTAGCCCGCGATCCCGGGCGCCTCCGCCTGCGCGGCGCGGATCGCGGCCGCGAGGGCGGCGTAGGTGCGGGGCGGCTCCGGGACGAGGTCGGTGCGGTAGTAGAGGAGCCCCACGTCCACGTACCACGGCACCGCGTACGTCCGGCCGCCCTGGACGACGGCGCCCGCAGGACCGGCGAGGAACTCCTCCCGCACGCGCGCGGGCGGGAACGCGTCGGAGAGATCGGCGAGCCACCCGGCCCGCGCGAGCTCGGCCACCCAGACCACGTCGAGGACGAGCACGTCCACGTCCTCGCCGCCCGCGCCGAGCGAGGTGACGAGGAGCTGGTGGGCCAGATCGGCCGCGTTGGGGAGGGCCTGCAGCTCGACCTCCACGCCGCTCTCGCGCTCGAAGGCCGCGACGAGCGCGCGGAACGGAGCCGGGTCGGGGCCGAGCGGCTGGTAGCGCAGGACGAGGCGCTGCGCCCCGCGGGCGTCCCCCTCGTGCGACCGGCACCCCGCGGCCAGGGCGGCGCAGAGGAGGACCGGGACGAGGGCGCGGGGAGACGGCCTCACGCGGGGAGCGTAACGGGGGTGGGCGCTTCGGGCGGAGCATCCCGCGGGTGCGGCCCGGGTCGGGGGGTCGGTGCACGCCCCCGGACCCAGGATCCCGCTCCGCACCGCGATCTCGAGAGCGAAGCCCGCGAGGCTCGAGGGCGCGGGCCGGGACGCGCGCTCCAGCGGGGGCAGGGCGGGGCGCTCGCCGCGAGCCCTGGGGGCCGAGGCGGGACCGCGGTCACCCGAGCGCGCCGACGACCACCTTCCACTCGCGGACGCGCCACGAGGTGACGAGCCCGTTCCGGACGTAGGGGTCGGCCCGCGCGAACGCCTCCGCGCTCTCGGGGCCGTCGCCCCGGAACACGAGCAGCGCGCCCTCGGGCGGATCGAACGCACCCGCGAGGACGAGCTTGCCCTCGCGGTGCGCCTGCTCCGCGAGCGCGAGGTGCTCCGGGCGGTGGGGCGCGCGCCGCGCGAGGTAGTCGGGGACGGTGTCGTAGACGAGCGCGTAGAGCGGCATGGGCACCTCCGGTGTCAGGGGTTGAGGAGCGACGTCGTCCAGCCTCGGTCGTCGCGCGTGAACAGGGTCCTGTGGTGGAGCCGGCCGTCGGCGCTGACCCAGAACTCGATCCGATCGGGTCGCAGCAGGTAGCCCCCCCAGAACGGCGGCCGCGGGACGTCGGCGCCGGCGAAGCGCGCCTCGGCGGCCCGGGCCGCCTCCTCGAGGGCCGCGCGCGACGCGAGCGGCTGGCTCTGGCGGGAGGCCCACGCGCCGAGCTGGCTCGCCCGCGGGCGCGTGGCGAAGTACGCGTCCGAGGCGGCGTCGTCGAGGAGCGCCACCTCCCCCTCGGCGCGCACCTGCTCGCCGAGGGCCGGCCAGTGGAAGCAGAGCGCCGCTCGCGGATTGACCGCGAGCTCTCGCCCCTTGCGGCTCTCCCGGTTCGTGAAGAACGCGAACCCCTCCGCGCCGACCTCCTTCACGAGGACGATCCGGACCGAAGGCCTCCCGCTCGCGTCGGCGGTGGCGAGGGCCGCCGCGGTGGGGTCGGCGCTCGAGGCGCCTGCGGCCCGGGCGAGGGCCGCGTGGAAGCGGGCGATGGGGTCGAGCGGATCGGGCATCGCGCGGGAGCATAACCGGGCGCGGGCGAGCGCGACGGGTGGAGGACCGCGACCTCGACCTCGACCCGGGTGCGACCTCGACCCGCCCCCGACCCCCGTCCGCCGCATCCCCTTGCACCTGCGCCCATCCTCCGCCAATTAGACGGCCGTGCCCGCCTCCTCCCTCGACCGCGCGACCGCTCGCCCGGGCCCCCATCGCCGCTGGCTCCTGCTCGTCCTCGGCTGGACCTGCTTCGTCCTGGGGGTCGTCGGAGCGGTGCTCCCGCTCGTCCCGACCACGCCCTTCATGCTCGTGGCGCTGTGGGCGTTCTCGTCGAGCTCGGAGCGGTTTCACCGCTGGCTCTACCACCACCGCGTGTTCGGGCCTCCCCTGCAGCGCTGGCAGCGGGAGCGGGCCCTCCCGCTCTGGGTGAAGCTCGTCGCTGCGGGCTCGATGGCCGCGAGCCTCGCGTACGCCACGTTCGCCCTGAGCGTCCCCGGGTACGCGCTCGCCGCGATGGCGGCGGTGATGCTCGCGGGCCTCGTCTTCGTCGCGCGGATCCCGAGCCGGGCTGCGCGAGGTCCCACTCGATGAACGACGTGGAGGAGAACATGGACGTGAGCTTCGAGGAGGCGGAGGCGGCGGATCTTCCGCAGCTCCGCGCGCTCCTCGCGCAGGCGAACCTCCCCGAGTCGGACGTGGGCGCCTCGAACCAGGTCTTCCTCGTGGCGCGTGCGCCGGGCGGCGCGCTCGTGGGTTGCGTCGCGCTCGAGCGCTACGGGGACGACGTCCTCCTCCGCTCCCTCGCGGTCGTACCGTCGCGGCGGGGAGAGGGCCTCGGCGTGGCGCTGCACGCGCGCGCGCTCGAGCGCGCGCGGAAGCTCGGCGCCCGGACCGTGTACCTGCTCACCACCACCGCCGAGGGGCTGTTCGCCCGCGCCGGCTACGCGCGCATCGAGAGGAGCGCGGTCCCGGCGACGGTCCGGGCGAGCCCGGAGTTCGCCGCGCTCTGCCCGGCGAGCGCGGTCTGCATGATCCGGCGCCTCGGCTGACCGCCGGACCGCCTTCTAGCGGTGGGGCGCAGGCGGCGGGGCGGGGACGGGCTGGGCGGCGGGCGTCGCCGGTCCGCCGATCTGCGTGAGCCCCGTGAACGTCCCGTCCGGCCTGTCGGCGACGTCCGCCTCGAGGCGCAGCTCCGTCACCGAGCCGCCCGAGAGCGCCACCTCGCCGTTCGCCACGAGGTCCGCCAGCCGGAACGCGACGAGGCCGACGTCGGTCATCCGGCCGCCGCCCTCGTCGGTCACCACCCGCAGCGAGATCGTCCGTTCGTCGTACGCGTTCGCCGCGACGACGACGCTGCCCTCGAGGAGCGCGTAGACGCCGCGCCGCGGCGCGCTCTGGAAGGCGCGGCCGTCGGGCAGCGCGAGGGTCACGACGAGGTTCGGCTGGTTGGCGTGCGGGATGCGGCGCGCGAGGTCGAGCGCCACGCCCGTCGGCGACTGGGCGCTACCCTCCGTGTGCTTCGCGAGGCGCGTCAGCGCCCGGTCGAGCTCGAGGCTGCGGCTGCCCGCCCAGGGCCAGCCGTCCGGCCGCGCGGGGCGGACGAGGACGGACCGGAGCCGCACCGCGTAGGGGCGCACCTTGACGCGGTCGAGCTCGGCGAGGGCGATGCCGCCGTCGGCCTCGAGCGCCGCCGCCTCGGCGAACGCCCGCTCGGCGCCGGAGAAGTCGCGCCGCCGGAGCGCCTCGTCGCCCTGGGCGAGGAGCCCGGCGCAGCGCGCGCGGGGCTGGGCGCGGCCGTTCGGGCGCAGCTTCAGGGCGGCGTCGTAGCTCGCCTTCGCCTCCGCGAAGCGACGCTTCGCGAGGAGCGCGTCGCCCTCGGCCGCGTACCGCTCGGACTCCGCGTCCTTCCAGCGCTCGTGCTCGGCGCGGACCGCGTCGAGCCGGGGGGTGACGCTCGCGTCGACCCGCGCCGCGCGCGTGAGGAGCTCGATGGCCTCGGGGAACTGACGGGCCGCGCGGTGGCGCTCCGCCGCGTCGACCGCGCCACGCACCACGCCCGGCTCCACCCGCCGGGCCTCCGCCGCGACGCCCGGGTCGTCGGTCGCCGCGCGCGCGCCTTCCAAGAGCTGCAGCGCCGTGGCCCAGTCGCGCCCGCTCGCCGACTCCTGCGCGCGCCGGAGCCGGAGGTAGCCCACCTCTCGGCCGGAGTCGCGCCGCAGGGTCGCGAGCGCCGCGCTCGTCGGCTCCAGCGCGAGCGCGTAGTCGGACTCGGAGAACGCGCACTCCCAGTCGCGCGCCGCGACGCACGCCTGCGCCCGCCTCGTCGCGTCCTCCAGCGCGGCCGCGCGCGCCTGCCGGTACTTGTCCTGCAGCTCCTTCTTGGACGGATCCTTGCGCACCGCCGCCGCGTACTCGCGCTCGGCGGTCTTCCAGTCGCCGAGCGCGGCGGCGCGGTCGCCGGACTTCTCGTGCGCGGCGCACGCGAGCGCGACGGCCAGGGCCAGGGCGAGGAGCGACAGCGAGCGGCGCGTCATGCGGGGATCTCCGGGGCGCCGGCCGGGCGGCCGGGCGAGCCCACGCTACGGGGAAGCCGCCTCGCTGGGCAAGTCCGCGACCGGCGTGACGTCCGCGCCGCCGCGGCGCGTCGGGATATCGTGGGCGAAGCGGGACCACCGCTGCGCACCGTCCCTCACAGCGGCCCTCGATCTTCGCGCCTCCGGGTCAGACCCAGTCGCGCGGCGTGCGGAGCACCTCGAGGAGCGCCGCCTCGCGGCTGCCCGGGGCGGGCTCGTGGCCGTACACCCAGCGGACGCGCGGCGGCAGCGACATCAGGATCGACTCGGTGCGCCCGCCGGTCTCGAGCCCGAACACCGTCCCGCGGTCGAGCACGAGGTTGAACTCCACGTAGCGTCCGCGGCGGATCTCCTGCCAGCGCCGCTCCTCCTCGCCGTACGGCTCCGCGCGGCGCCGCTCGACGATGGGCACGTAGGCCGCCAGGAAGTCGGACGCGACGTCCTTCGCGAAGGCGAGGTCCCGCTCGAGCGGGCCCCCCGTGTCCTCGAAGAAGATCCCGCCCACGCCGCGGTGCTCCCCGCGGTGGCGCAGGTGGAAGTAGGCGTCCGCGGCGCGCTTGAGCCGCGCGTGGCTCCCCGCCGCGTGCCGCTCGCAGGCCTCGCGCATCACGCGGTGGAAGTGGACGCAGTCCTCGTCGAACAGGTAGTAGGGCGTGAGGTCCGCCCCCCCGCCGAACCAGCCTGCCTCCCCGCGGCGGATCATCCGCACGTTCATGTGCGCGGTCGGCACCATCGGGCTCTGCGGGTGGATGACGACGGACAGCCCGGTCGCGGCGAACGCGACGCCCTCGCCTCCCACCCTGCGGGCGAAGTCGGGGGAGAGCGCGCCGTGCACGTCCGAGAAGCTCACCCCCGCCTTCTCGAAGACGGCGCCGTCCTGGAGCACGCGGGAGATCCCGCCGCCGCCGCCCGGCCGCGCCCACGCGTCCTCGCGAAAGCGCGCCGCGCCGTCCACGCGCTCGAGCTCGCGGCAGAGGGCGTCCTGGGTGGCACGCGTGAACGCGACCATGTCGGCGTAGAGGCGGTCGAGCGCTTCGGGCGGGGCGGGCGTGGGCACGGCGACGAGATGCCGCGCGGACCCGCGCGGTGCCACCTCCCGGCGGGGGCGGGGACGCACGCACCGTCTCGTGCCTTGATGTCGCGAGGCGCGTCCGTGAAAGGGAGCGCGGGGCGGGGGATGCGGGATCGGGTGAACCGGGTGTTCGGCGCCGCGAGCGCGCTCCTCGACCGTTCGCACCGGCCGCGCGCCATCGAGGCGGCGCTCCTCCTCGCCGTCGCCGGCGCGGCGGTCGGGCTCGTGCGGCTCGGCCACCTGGCCGGTGGCGGGCTCCGCGCCGCCGTCGAGATCGACCTCTCCGTCGCGGCGCTCCCGCGCTACGCGCTCTACTCCCTGCTCCGCGGCGTCGCCGCCTATGCGCTCTCCCTCGTCTTCTCCATCGGCTACGGGTACTGGGCCGCGAAGGATCGCCGCGCGGAGCGCGTCCTCGTCCCGCTCCTCGACGTGCTCCAGAGCATCCCGGTCCTCGGCTTCATGCCCGGGCTCGTCCTCGCGCTCGTCGCCGCGTTCCCGCGCTCGCGCGTGGGCCTCGAGCTCGCGGCGATCCTCATGATCTTCACGGGCCAGGCCTGGAACATGACGTTCAGCTTCTACCGCGCGGTGAGGAGCGTGCCGAAGGAGCTCGCCGAGGTCGCCGCCTGGGGGCGCTTCTCGGCGTGGCGGCGCTTCCGCGCGCTCGAGCTGCCGGCGGCCGCCATCGGGCTCGTCTGGAACAGCATGATGAGCATGGCGGGCGGCTGGTTCTTCCTCATGGTGAGCGAGGCGTTCGTGCTCGGCGACCGGGACTTCCGCCTCCCCGGGATCGGCGCGTACATGAGCGTCGCCGTTCAGCGCGGGGACGGCGGCGCCATGATCGCGAGCGTCGTCGCCATGGCGCTCCTCGTCGTCCTGCTCGACCAGCTCGTGTGGCGGCCGCTCGTCGCGTGGTCGGAGCGCTTCCGGCTGGACGAGGGCGGCGCCGCCCTGCCGGCGCGTTCCTGGGTGTACGACCTCCTGCGCCGCTCGCGGCTCGCCGCCGCCCTCCGTCGCCGGCGACGCCCTCCTCGCCCGCCCCGCCGCGCACCGCGCGCGGTCGCCGCGGCGCTGCCGCTCGTCTCCCCGGCGCTGTTCCTCCTCCTGCTCGGCGTCCTCGCGGTGGGCGGGCTGCGCCTCGTCCAGCTCCTCCGGGCGGAGAGCGCGTCCGCCTGGATCGGCGTGGGCCGCGAGGCGGCGATCACGCTCGGCCGCGTGCTCGCCTCGGTCGCGCTCGCGACGCTCTGGGCGGTGCCGGCGGGCATCGCGATCGGGCGCTCGCCGCGGCTCGCACGCGTGCTCCAGCCGGCGGTCCAGGTCGTCGCCTCGTTCCCGGCGCCGATGCTCTTCCCGGCGGTGGTCCTCGCGCTCCGCGCGGCGGGCGTCGGCCTCGGCGTCGCGAGCGTCCTCCTCATGACGCTCGCCACCCAGTGGTACGTGCTCTTCAACGTGATCGCCGGAGCGCAGGCGGTGCCCTCGGATCTCGAGGAGGCCTCGCGCGCCTACCGGCTCGGGCGCTGGCAGCGGCTCCGCGCGCTCTACCTGCCGGCGGTGTTCCCGTACCTCGTCACCGGCTGGGTCACCGCCGCGGGCGGCGCCTGGAACGCGAGCATCGTCTCGGAGTACGTCGCGATCGGGAGGGACACCCTCGTCGCGCCCGGGCTCGGCGCCGCGATCAGCCGGGCCGCCGCGGAGGCGAGGCTCGCGGATCTCGCGGCCGCGGTGACGGTGATGGCGGTCACCGTCGTGGTGTTCAACCGGCTCGTGTGGCGCCCGCTCGGCCGGGTCGCCGAGGAGCGCTTCTCGCTCCAGAGGTAGGGGAGGGCATGGCCGCGAACGCCGCGAACGGACCGCTGTGCGAGCTGAGGAGGCTCGTCGTCGAGTTCCCGCAGCCGCACGGACCGCCGCGCCGCGTGCTCGAGGACGTGGACCTCGAGGTCCGCGCGGGCGAGGTGCTCGCGCTCCTCGGCCCTTCGGGCTGCGGGAAGTCGACGATCCTGCGGGTCCTCGCCGGGCTCCTCGCGCCCACCGGGGGCGAGGTGCGCTTCCGCGGCGCGCCGCTCCGCGGCGTGAACCCGGCGGTGGGGTTCATGTTCCAGGGCGCTGCGCTCTTCCCGTGGATGACCGTGGCGCGGAACGTCTCGGAGGTGCTCCGCGCCGCCGGGACGCCGCCCGCCGAGGTCCCAGCGCGGACCGAGCGCGCGCTGCGGCTCGTCGGCCTCGCCGAGGTGGCGGACGCCTACCCGCGAGAGCTCTCCGGCGGGATGAAGCAGCGGGTCGGCACCGCCCGCGCGCTCTCGCTCGAGCCGGAGCTCCTGTTCATGGACGAGCCGTTCAGCCAGGTGGACGCGCTCACCGCCGAGGCGCTCCGCGCCGAGATCCTGGACATCTGGGCGGCCGCGGAGCGGCGCCCGAGCGCGATCGTGCTCGTGAGCCACGACATCCCCGAGGTCGTGTACATGGCCGATCGGATCGTCGTGCTCGACGCCAACCCGGGCCGGGTCCGCGCCGTGATCGACGACCCGCTCCCGCGCCCGCGCGACTACCGCTCGCCGGGGCTCGCGCAGCTCGTCGACCGGCTGCACGACGTCATCACCGGGATGGAGATGCCGGACGTGCCCGCCGGGGGCGCGCCGGTGGAGGCGCTCCCGGACGCGAGCGCGGGCGACGTGATCGGCCTCGTCGAGTACCTGGACGCGCGCGGCGGGCGGGAGGACGTGTTCCGCATCGCCGCCGAGACCGACAGCCGGTTCGACCGCACCATCAACGCGGTCAACGCCGCCGAGCTCCTCGATCTCGTCGACAGCGCTTCGTCCGGGCGCCCGACGCGGAGCGGCGCGCGATCTGGCGCGAGCGCCTCCTGGGCCTCGGGCTCTTCCGGCAGGTGCAGGACGCCATCGCCCGGAGCCCCGGCGGCCGGGTGGAGCGCGACTTCGTGCTCGAGCTCATCGCGGTCGCCGCGCCGCGCGAGGACTTCGAGGCGGTGTTCGAACGGTTCGTGTCCTGGGCGAGCTACGGCGGCCTCTTCCTCCACGACGCCGCGGCGCAGGTGCTCACCGCGCCCTGAGGGCCCGCGGCGCGGATCCCGGGATGGCCGCTCGCCCGGGGATCGGCCGGGGGGCCCCCGGGGTCCGCCCGCGCCAGCGCCTTGACGGCGCGCGGCGCGGGCTGTTACGACCCGCCGGCGCGCTGGCCGCCCGGTCGCGCGCCCCCGACCATGACCGTCCAGCACGAGACCGCCCGCCGGCGCACGTTCGCGATCATCTCCCACCCCGACGCGGGCAAGACGACGCTCACCGAGAAGCTCCTCCTCTACGGTGGCGTCATCCAGCTCGCGGGCGCGGTGAAGGCGAAGCGCGGCCGCGCGAACGCGGTGAGCGACTGGATGGAGATGGAGCGCGAGCGCGGCATCTCCATCACCACGAGCGTCCTGCAGTTCCCGTATCGCGGGATGCAGATGAACTTGCTCGACACCCCCGGCCACGCCGACTTCAGCGAGGACACCTACCGCACGCTCCACGCGGTCGACGGGGCGGTGATGCTCCTCGACTCGGCCAAGGGCGTCGAGGCGCAGACGCGCAAGCTGTTCCGGGTCTGCCGGCAGCGGGCCATCCCCATCTTCACCTTCGTGAACAAGATGGACCGGCCCGGGCGCGAGCCCTTCGAGCTCATCGGCGAGGTGGAGAGCGTCCTCGGCATCGGCGTCTACCCGATCACCTGGCCGGTGTTCCGCGGCGGCACCTTCGCCGGCGTCTACCACCGCGTCGCGCGGCGGGTGTACCTCTTCGACCCGGCGCACTCCGGGTCCTCCGCGGGCGTGGGGGCCGAGCGTCCGCCGGTGGAGGTCAGCGGCATCGACGATCCCGCCGTCCGGGAGGCCCTCGACGACGCGGGCTATGCCCGGCTCCGCGAGGACGCCGAGCTGCTCGAGGCGGCGGGCGACGACTTCGATCGCGCGCGCTTCGAGGCGGGCGAGCTCTCGCCGATGTTCTTCGGGAGCGCGGTCAACAACTTCGGCCTCGAGGCGTTCCTCGACACGTTCATCGAGCTCATGCCGCCGCCGCGCCCGCGCGAGTCCGACCAGGGGCCCGTGGCGCCGGCGCAGGACGAGTTCAGCGGGTTCGTTTTCAAGATCCAGGCGAACATGGACAAGGCCCACCGGGATCGCGTGGCCTTCCTGCGCATCTGCTCCGGTCGGCTCACGAGGGGCATGAAGGTCCACAACGTCCGCTCGGGCAAGGAGGTGCGGCTGGCGACGCCGACGCAGTTCATGGCGCGCGATCGCACCATCGTCGACGAGTCGTATCCGGGCGACGTGGTGGGTATCCACGACACCGGCGCGCTCGAGATCGGCGACACCCTGACCGGCGGCTCCCGGTTCATGTTCGAGGGCATCCCGAGCTTCGCCCCCGAGCACTTCCGGCGCCTCGCGCTCGTGGACCCGCTCCGCCGCAAGCAGTTCGCGCGGGGCATCGAGCAGCTCGCCCAGGAGGGGACGGTGCAGCTCTACCGGCCGCCCGCGGGCCGCGCCGGCGATCTCGTGCTGGGCGCGCTCGGGCAGCTGCAGTTCGAGGTGGTGAAGTACCGCCTCGAGTCGGAGTACGGGGTCGAGGTCCGCGTCGAGGCGGTGCCCTACCAGCTCGCGCGCTGGGTGAGCCGCGCCGACGGGAAGGCCATCGACGTCGAGGACTTCCCGAGCGGCGTGGAGGGTCTCCTCGTGCTCGACGTGCGGGACCGGCCCGTCGTGCTCTTCGACCGCGAGTGGGCGCTCCGCACGGCGGAGCGGCTCCACCCGGAGCTGCGGTTCGCGGAGACCGCAAGCGGCGTCGTCGTCCGCGCGGCCTGACGGGCCAGAAGAGCCGCCCGCCCCTCGAGGAGCTCGGGGCGGGCGGCGGGTTACTTTCGGTGAATCCGCCCCGCCCGCGGTGGCGAGGCGCACGAGACTGGAGCCGAGACGGGCACCCACAGCGACGAGCGCCGAGGCGTACTGCTTCCGTACGCCGCAGGCGCGAGGAGCGAGGACGCCCGTCGCAGGCCCGGGATCGTGCGCCGCAGCTACATGGAGCGCGCGTCCGCGCCGGCAACAGCCCGCGCCTGCGGCGGGAAGACGGCCGGGGCCTCCTCGCGCTTCGCCGCGCGGCGGCCGATGCGGATGCGGACCTCCTTCTCCGGGATGCTCACCGAGATGCTCACGTAGCTCAGCATGGCGAGCACCACCGCCACGAGGAGCAGCACCGCGGCCATGCCGTAGGCGCCGGCGTACGAGCCGGTCTGGTCGGCGATCTTGCCGGCGAGCGTCGGGCCGAGCACGCCGCCCACGCCCCACGCCGTGAACAGGATGCCGTAGTTGAGGCCGAGGTTCTTCGTGCCCCAGTTGTCGGCCGCCGTCGCGGGGAAGAGCGAGAGGCACGCGCCGTAGCTGAAGCCGACCACCGCCGAGCCGAGGATGAAGGTCGCGATCGTGGAGAAGCTCGCGAAGAACATCATCGCCACGGCCTGCAGCACGCAGACGAGGCCGATGGTGACCACGCGGCCGATGTAGTCGGAGATGATGCCGGCCACGATGCGGCCGCTCGCGTTGAAGATGGCGAGCAGCGCGACGAACACGAACCCGACCTTGATGGAGTTCTGCGACTGCACGGAGACGATCTTCGCCATGTGGCCGATGATCATGAGACCGGCGGTGGCGGCGCAGGCGTACTGGATCCAGAGCGACCAGAACGTGGGGGTGCGCACCATCTCCTGCCACGTGCGATCGGGGCCGACGCCCGCCTTCGCCGCAGCCTTCGCGGGGGAGAGCGGGGTGGGCGGGTTCGCGACGAGCTGCGCGAAGCCGGTCGCCGTCACGAGGAACGCGATGCCGAGGATGCGGAACGCGCCGGCGACGCCGTAGGAGGCGATGAGGTACTTCGAGAGCGGCGCGATGTACACCGGCGCCAGGCCGAAGCCGCCCACCACGATGCCGGTGATGAGCCCCTTCTTCGCGGGCGGGAACCACTTCACCGCGGCCGGCGTCGTCGCCGAGTAGCCGAGGCCGAAGCCGGTCCCGCCGAGGAGCCCGAAGCCGAGCAGCGCGGGCCAGGTCGTCTCGGCAGAGGCGAAGCTCGCGACGATGAGGCCGAGGCCGGTGAGCACGCCGCCCGCGGACGCGACGACGCGGGGCCCGAGCCGATCCTGAAGGCGGCCGGCCGGCACCATCATCAGGGCGAAGCACGCGATCGCGACCGTGTAGGGCAGCGTGGCGGCGGTCTTCGTCCAGCCGAACCCGCCTCGCTCGACGGACTCGACGAGCTGCTTCGAGAAGACGCTCCAGGCGTAGAGGATGCCGAGGGCGAGGTTGAGGCCGGTGCCGGCGAGGACGACGATCCATCCGCGTCGTGACATGTTTGATCTCCTAGAGGCGGCCGGGCCGGAGCTGTCGCAGGCTCGCGATGTTTTCGGGGCCGCAGGCGTGGCGAAAAGAGCACGGGGGCGGCGCGTGTGTCACCTATCGCGCGGGGTGCATATCGACCGGTGAGGTGCACCATATGCGCGAACGGCGACGGCGACATTGGCTCGTCGGGTGCGACCCGAAGGCGCGGGAGAGAGATGCCGGATCGCTTGCCGCGCAGTTGTTTCGTCGCGCCCCATTGGACGCGCACAATGGTGCGTCCACACGCGCAGATTGTTTTCCGGAGACGCAGAATCTTCCGAAGACGCAAATCGTTCGCCGCTCCCCCGGAGGGCGGCGTGACGCCGACTCGGCTCGCGTGCGGCCGCTCGTCACGCCCCTGCGGGCGCGTCCGGGGTCGCGCCGGAGGCGGCCGCGGCGCGGACCGGCGTGCCGGTCGCGCGCTCTAAACGGCCGATCTCGAATCCGCGAACAGGCGAGCGAAGCGAGCCCGCCGGGGCGACGCCGCGGAGGCGGCGAAGCCGCTCGCGGCGTTGCACGGGACCCGGCGAGCAGGGGGCGTCACCGAAGGTGAGCGCGAATCACGAACTGTCGTTCAGCGGAGCCCGTCGCCCTCCACGACGCGCCCCTCCGCGCCGGGGTCGAGCGCGAGGCGCACGAGCGCCGAGGCGAGCGCGGCGCCGGACGTGGACCGCCAGCGCGCGGCGAGCCGGCGCGCGCCGAGCCGGGAGGCGACGGAGAGCGCCGCGTCGGACACGCGCGCGGCGGCGCGCTCGAGCGGGCGCGGCTCGTCGCGATCCGGTCCGGTCACGAAGGCCGGCCGCGCGACGACGAAGGGCAGGCCGCTCGCGCGCAGGTCGCGCTCGAGCCGGGCGCGCGCCGAGAGGTACGCGTTGCGGGTGCCCTCGTGCACCCCCGCGGACGACAGGTACACGAAGCGCGGCCGGGCGCCGCTCGCCACGGCCGCGTCGAGGAGGAGCCGGGTGAGCCCGTAGTCCACCGAGGCGTAGCTCTCCGTGACGCCGTGGCGCGCGGCGGCCCGCGCGCGGCGGCGCGTGGTCCCGAGCAGCGCGAACACGAGGGTCGGCCGGACGCGGGCGAGGGTGGCCGCCATCGCCGGTCCGGCCCAGGGCGTGGAATCCACCTCCGCGCCCAGCGCCGCGAAGCGCGCGCGCCACGCGCCGGCGCTCGCCGAGTCGGGCCGCACGTGCGCGACCGTGCGGACGCCCGCGGCGAGAAGCGCGCGCACGACCTCACGACCGGTGTAGCCGGTGGCACCTGCGACGAAGGCGGTGTGCATGGCGACGACCTCCTGGATGTGGGCGATCATCGCTCCCCTCGGCCAGGGGACGCGCGCCTTCGTGCGAGACCTCCCCGATCGTGCCATGCTGCCTCGCGCCGCGCCCGCATCGCGCGGAGGGAGGGAACGAAACATGGCCGCACTCGTCGTCCTCGCGCTCGTCGCCGCGGTCGCCGTCGGCTGGGTGGTGCTCCACAACGGGCTCGTCACGCGGCGGAACGCGTTCCGCAACGCGTACGGCCAGATCGACGTGCAGCTCCAGCGACGGTACGACCTCATCCCGAACCTGGTCGAGGCGACGCGCGCCTACCTCGCCCACGAGCGCTCCACGCTCGAGGCGGTGGTCGCCGCGCGCAACCAGGCGGTGGTCGCCGCGCGCGCCGCCGCCGCGCACCCGGGGGAGGGCGCCTCCATGGAGCGGCTCGCCCAGGCCGAGGGCGCGCTGGCCGGGCCGCTGTCCCGTCTGCTCGCCGTCGCCGAGGCGTACCCCGACCTGAAGGCGAGCGAGTCGGTGGGGCGCCTCGTCGAGGAGCTCACCTCGAGCGAGAACCGCGTGGCGTTCGCGCGGCAGGCCTACAACGACGCCGTGATGGACTACAACAACGCGCGCGAGACGTTCCCCGGGACGCTCGTCGCGGGCGGGTTCCCGGAGGCGAGGCCGCTCGACATCTCCGCCCCGCAGGCGCGCGAGGCGGTGCGGATCGCGCTGTGACCGCCGCCGGCGCTCCCGGTGACGGCGCGCGGCGGGCGGCCCCGTGACCCGCTCCACGCTCGACTTCTTCGCCGCGAAGGCGTCGGCGAGGCGGCGCACCGCGGTCCTCGTCGCGCTCTTCGCGCTCGCCTGGGCGAGCACGATCGCGGTCGTCTACGCGATCGTGGTCTGGGTCGCCAGCGCCCAGCCGCGGCTCCTCGGCCCCGGCCCGCTCCGCACGCGGGACCTCCTCGGCGTCGCCGGGATCGTGACGCTCGTGACGGCCGGCGGCGCCCTCGTGCACGCGGTCCGGCTCGCGAGCGGCGGCGGCCGTGCGGTCGCCGAGCTGCTGGGCGGGTTCCCCGTGGACCCCGACACCCAGGACGCGGCGGAGCGGCGCCTCGTGAACGTCGTGGAGGAGATGGCGATCGCGGCGGGCGTCCCGGTCCCCGCGCTGTACGTGCTCCCGTTCGAGCGCAACCTCAACGCGTTCGCGGCCGGGTTCTCCCCGGATCACGCGGTCGTCGCGGTGACGCGCGGCGCGCTCGAGGGGCTCACGCGCGACGAGCTGCAGGGCGTCGTCGCGCACGAGCTCTCTCACGTCGTGAACGCCGACACCCGGCTCAACCTGCAGCTCATCGCGCTCGTCGGCGGCCTCACCTCGCTCGCGCTCGTCGGGCGCGCCCTCGTGCGGGCCGGGGCCGGCGGCGAGGGGCGGCGCGGCCGCGGCCGGGGCGGCGCGGCCGGGCTCGCGCTGTTCGGCGCCCTCGTGTGGCTGGCGGGCTCGATCGGCGCGTTCTTCGGGAGCCTCATCCGGGCGGCGGTGTCGCGCACGCGCGAGTTCCTCGCGGACGCCGACGCCGTGCGGCTCACGCGCAACCCGGAAGGCCTCGCGGGCGCGCTCGCGCGCATCGCGCGCGAGGGCTCGCGCCTGTGGTCGCCGGCAGCGCCCGAGGCGGCGCACCTCTTCATCGCGGACGGCCTGGCCGTCCGCCTGTTCGCGACGCATCCTCCCATCGAGGAGCGCATCCGCCGGATCGCGCCGCTCGTCGCGGAGCGCCTCCTCGCCGAGGAGGCGGCGCCGGAGCGCCCGCCCGAGGCCGCCTCCGCTGCGCCGGCCGTGCCCGGCCACGGACTCGCGACGGCCGCCCTCGCCGCCGAGCCCGGGTCGACCCCGGGCGCCGCAGGCAGCGACGTCGCGCGCGCGCAGGCCCTGCTCGCCGCGCTCCCCG
>NZ_JALCYX010000003.1:0-196626 GCF_022690695.1 Anaeromyxobacter sp. SG17 | reverse complement strand
GAGCCCGCGCCGCGGCCGCGCGAGACGCGCGTCGCCCAGGCGACGCCGCCGCCCCCGGCGCCGAGCCCTGCGCCCGCACCTGCCCCGGCCCGCAAGAAGGACGTCCTCGACTTCGAGTCGAACGACGCGGCGCTCGACGACGCGCTGGGCGGCGGCTCGGGCTCCGCCCGCCGGTCCGTCTACGTCCCGCCGCGCCCCGGCGGCGAGGTGCCCGCGAAGCTGAGCTCGGGGCAGATCAACGAGTCGGTCGCGCAGCGGATGGACGGCCTCCAGCGCTGCATGTCGGAGCAGAAGGCGCGCGACGCCGAGGCCACCGGCACGCTCAGGATGCGCTGGATCATCAACGCGGACGGCTCGGTGCGCGAGGTGAAGTGCCTCACGCCCGAGTTCGCGAGCGGTCAGTTCGCCCAGTGCCTCGCGGGCGTCGTGAAGAGCATCAAGTTCCCGCGCTCCACGACGACCGGCCAGGAGGTCACCTTCCCGTTCCGGTTCTGATCCCGGCCCGTCGCCGCGGGCGGCGCGTCGCGCGCCCCCGCGGCACGACGCCGCGCCGCCCACCGCGAACGAGCGGGCGGGCGATCGGACGGCCCGCCGGGTCGGCTTGACCGGAGGGCGCGCCGCTGCCACTGTCCCGCGGACCCCGAGGACGAGGAGAGGTGGCGTTGCACACGAAGCTCGCGCCGGTGCCGGCCGGCGGGTACCGACCTCTCGAGCGGATGGGGATCGCCGAGCTCGAGGCGCTGCGCGTGATCCTCCGCGGCGGCTCCGTCATCGACTGGCGGCGGCTCAACTTCCGTGATCGGGAGGAGGTCGAGGGCTACCTCCGCCTGAACCAGTTCGACCACGAGGACCTCCGCGACGTGCGGCGGCTGCGCGCCATCCTCGCCCAGGCCGTCGAGTACCTCCGCTCCGTCTTCGGCTACCGCGTCGCGGTGCCCGTCGCGGAGCCCGAGGACGTCCGCGATCTGTTCCTCTTCGCCTCGGGGACGCTCGAGCCCCGGCGCTTCCGGCGGATCGCCTGCGTCGTGCTCAAGGTGATGCACGTGATCCACCACCTCGAGGCGCGCGAGCTCCTGTTCCGCACGCCGCTCCGCGAGTCCGACCTCGCGCAGCGCGCGCACCGGCGGATCATGGCCGAGGCGGACCGGATGCGCGCGGCGGGCCTGCCCGTGATCGAGTTCGCCGGCAACTCCAAGTCGCGCGACTCGCTCGTCACGAAGCTGCTCGCCAAGAAGGAGTCCGTCGCGGCGCAGGTGTTCGACCGGGTCCGCTACCGGATCGTGACCGAGCGCACCGACCAGATCGCGCCGGTCGTGTGGCACCTCACCCAGACGCTGTTCCCGTTCAACTACGCGGTGCCCGGCCAGACGCAGAACAGCCTGGTCCGCTTCCAGGAGCTGCTCGCGAGCCACCCGCGCGGCTCGGCGATCGCCTCGGAGCTGCAGCTCCCGGCGGACCTCGAGCGGCGCGATCCCGCCGCCAAGCGCAACGAGTTCAGCGGCCGCGACTTCCGGGTGCTCAACTTCGTCGTCGACCTGCCGGTCCGGATCGACGACCTCATGCCGCCGCTCGATCCCATGGCGGACGAGCTCGGCCGGATCGTGTTCTCCCTCGTCGAGTTCCAGGTGGTGGACGCGGCGACCGCCGCGCGGAACGAGGAGGGGGACTCGTCGCACGAGCGCTACAAGCGCCGGCAGCACCATCGCGTGCTGCGGCGGCTCTCGCGCGGGCTGGTCGTCCCGAAGAAGGGGAAGCGAGGTGGGGGATGAGGGAGACGACGAAGGAGAGCCCGTTGGACCGCGGCGAGGTGGAGCTGCCCGGCCGGTGCCAGGTCTGCGGGGCCGAGGGGAAGACCATCGCGGTGCCGTCCGCGCCGCCGCCGAACGAGTTCTGCGCGCGCTGCGCCATCGAGTACGGCGAGGCGGCCGCGGCCGACGAGGACGAGCCGTAGGCCCGCGCCGGGACGAGGCCTCCGGCGCGCGCCGTCGCGGAGCGGCGGGAGGCGTCAGGTCCCCGACTCGAGCAGGGCCTCCGCCTCGAGCGGCAGCTCGACCGTGAACCGGGCTCCCTCGCCCGGCCGGCTGTAGAGGGCGATGCCGCCCCCGTGCGCCTCCGCGATCTGGCGGGCGATGAAGAGGCCCAGGCCGAGCCCGCCGTAGTTGCGCGGCGAGACCGCCCGCTCGAAGCGGCCGAAGACGCGGTCGACGTCCCCGGGGTCGATGCCGATGCCCTCGTCGCGCACCTCGAGGCGGGCGACGCCCCCGGCCGCCGTCACGTCGACGTGGACGGGCTTGCCGGCGCCGTACTTGAGGGCGTTCGAGAGCAGGTTCGTGAGGAGCTGCTCGAGGCGGAGCCGGTCGAACCGGCCGACGACCGGGGCGGGGGCGGCGACGGACAGGACGCAGCCGGCGCGAGACGCGTCGGGCGCGAAGCGCGCGCCGAGCTCCCGCGAGAGCCGGGCGAGGTCGAGCTCCTCGCGGGAGAGGCGCATGCGTCCGGAGGCGATCCGCGACACGTCGAGGAGGCCGTCCACGAGGCCGACCAGGCGTCCGGTCTGACGGAGCGCCGCGTCGAGCTTCCCCGCGAGCCGCGCGTCGCAGCCCTCGAGCTCGCGGCCGAGCGCCTCGAGCCGGAGCTGCAGGCTCGTGAGCGGCGTCTTGAGCTCGTGCGAGGCGACCGCCATGAACTCGTCGCGCACCCGCACCGCCTCGGCGAGCTCTCCCGCGAGGGCGTGCGCCCGCCGCTCCGCGGCGTGGGTGCGGAGCAGCGCGCGCAGGAGCGCGACGAGCTCGGCTGCCTCGAACGGCTGGACGAGGTAGGCGTCGGCGCCGGCCTCGAGCCCGTGGACCCGGTCGCCGGTCTCCACCAGCGCGGCGGAGGTGAGGAGCACGGGGATGGAGGAGGTGGCCTCGGAGCCCTTCAGCCGGCGGCAGACCTCGTACCCGTCGATCCCCGGGAGCCGCACGTCGAGCACCACGGCGTCGAACGGCGTGGCCTCCACGGCCGCGAGGGCGTCCTCCCCCGACTCGGCCTCGTCCACCTCGAAGGCGACCGCGGAGAGCATCCGGGTGACGAGATAGCGGGCGGCGGCACGGTCGTTGACGTTGAGGATCCTGGGCGGCGGCATCGAGGCGGGGGTCTCTCGCGAGGTGTCGGGGCCTCCCCGCCGCCGTGAGGCGCGCGCGAGGCGCAGTAGGACATTATGCGCGAACGACCCGGCGCGCTCGTCCGAGGCAGCGCCTTTTCACCGGGGTGCCCTCGGCGGGGCGCCCGGGCGCTCGCCCGCTCCGGCGCCTCAGCCGGCGGCGGCGGCGAAGCTCACCGAGTCCGTCCCGTCGGTCCACTGCGCGTAGTGGAGGAGCCGCGCGGCGCGCCCGCTCGCGCGCAGCGCCGCGTAGATGGGGGCAACCCCGCAGAGCCTCCGCCGTGCGTCCTCGCGGACCGCGTCGCGGTGGAACCCGTCCGCGTCTCCGGCAGCGAGGTACGAGAGGGTGCGCCGGTCGGCGGCGGCGTGGGCCGCGAGCTCGGCCGCAGTGGGCGGGCGCGGGTCGCCGTAGAGCGGGCCGACGTGCGCGAGATCGGCCGCGGCGACGAAGCAGACTCGCCGGCCGGAGGTCGCGCGGGCGAGCGCCGCCAGGAACGGGCGTGTCGCCTCGGCGGGCGCGGCGAGGTGGGAGATGCTCGAGCAGAGCACCGGCAGGACCGTGAACGGACGCCGGAGGAGGTGGCGCAGCACCACGACCTGGAGCTCCACCGAGTGCTCGCCCGCGTGGCAGAGCTCGTCCGCGAGCACCTCCTCCGCGCCGAGGCGGGCGGCGATGGCCTCCACCGCCGCGCGATCGGTCGGCACCGCGCCGAGCGGCGTGGCGTAGTCGAGGCGGGTGAGGGTGAAGAGGTGCGGCGGCGTCGCGTGCGCCGTGCCGAAGACGACGAACAGGTCGGCGTCGGTCGCGGCGAGCGCGCGGTACGCGCGGGCGTAGCCGGCGGCGCCGCGCGGGTAGTCGATGTGCGGCGCGACGAGGAGGCGGACGGGCTCGCACGGCGGGGGCGCGACCCCGTCGCGGAGCCAGCCGTCGAGCGCGCGGCGGAGCGCGATCGGGTCGTCGGGGTAGACCGCGCCCGCCCAGGCGGCAGGGCGGAAGGGGAGGGCGCGGAAGCTCGAGAGCGCGCCGGAGGTCTCGCCGTCGCTCGCGTCTCCCACCGCCCGCTCCTACTTGCGGCCGCGCTTGCGCGCCTTCTTGCGCGCCTGGCGCTCCGCCTTGCGCTTCTTGTTGCGCGCGTCGCGGTCCTTCTTGGACTCGAGCGCGATCGGCTCGGGCGCGTAGCCCATGAGCCGCGCCCGCGCCATCGCGCCGGCGGACATGGGCGGCGTGTAGCCCTTCGGCAGCCCCATCTGCTGCGCCATCGCCGCGTCCGGCACGAGCCCGCCCGAGAGCGCGCGCTCCACCGCCTGCGCGTCGGCGCCGAGCACGTCCTCCATGCCCTTGCCCTGCAGCTTGCGCAGGCTCATGAGCTGCTTCACGCCGGGGAGGCGCGAGAGCAGGCCGGGGGCGGAGCCGATCTGCTTCATCACCCCGCGCATGGAGTTGTACTGCTTGAGGAGGTCGCGGACCTCCTTCTCTCCGCGCCCCGAGCCGCGCGCGATCCGCTTGAGGCGCGCGTCGTTGATGACGTCGGGGCGCTGGCGCTCGACCTTCGTCATCGAGTCGACCATGGCGACGATCTTGGTGAGCGCCTGGTCGTCGAACTGGAAGCCCTCCGGCAGGTCGCCGAAGAGCGGGAACTTCTCCATCAGGTCGCCGAGAGGACCCATCTTCCGGACGAGCCGGATCTGGTTCACGAAGTCCTCGAGCGTGAAGTCGCCCGAGAGGATCTTCTGCGCCTCGGCCTCCGCCGTCTCCTCGTCGACGTGCTGCTCGAAGTCCTTGACGAGCCCGACGATGTCGCCGAACCCGAGGATGCGGGAGGCGAGCCCCTCGGGGCGGAACTCCTCGAGCCGGTCGAGCGACTCGCCCATGCCGAGGAACTTGATGGGCTTGCCGGTGACCTCCTTGATGGAGAGCGCGGCGCCGCCGCGCGCGTCGCCGTCGAGCTTCGTGAGGATGAAGCCGTCGAGCGAGAGGCGGCGGTCGAACTCGGAGGCGGTCTTCACCGCGTCCTGGCCGATCATGGCGTCGGCGACGAGGAGGATGTTCTCCGGCGCGACGTTCCGCTTGATGTCCTCGAGCTCCACCATGAGCTCCTCGTCGACGGCGAGGCGGCCCGCGGTGTCGTAGATGACGACGTTCGCCTTCTCGCGCTGCGCCGCCTCGAAGGCGTGCAGGCACATCTCCGGCGGCGACACGCCCGGCTCGTGGAACACCGGCACGCCGAGGCGCTCGCCGAGGACCTTGAGCTGATCGACGGCGGCGGGGCGGTACACGTCGGCGGCGACGAGGAGGGGCTTCTTCCCCTCCTTGAGGAGCTTGTTCGCGATCTTGCCGGCGGTGGTCGTCTTGCCGGAGCCCTGCAGGCCGACCATCATCACGCCGGTCGGACGCCCCCGCGCCGCGTCGCGGAGCGAGGTGTCGACCGGGCCCATGAGCGCCTCGAGCTCGTCGTGGCAGATCTTGACGAAGTGGTCCTGGGGCGTGACCCGAACGACGCCCTTCTCCGTCTTGACCTTGGTCTCGACGACCTCGCCGATGGCCTTCTCGCGCACGCGCGCGACGAAGCGCTTCACGACCTCGAAGGAGACGTCCGCCTCGAGCAGCGAGACGCGGATGTCGCGCAGCGCGTCGTCGACCACCTCGGGGGTGATCTCCGTCCGCCCCTTCAGCTTGTTCCGCGCTGCCTTGAACCCCTTGGATACGGTCTCGAGCATGGGACTCCGGGTGCCTCCGCCAGGCCCGCGCTTATAACACGGAGATGTCTGGGAATCCGCCCGTGGACGAGGGTCCGCGCTTCTTCACCGTCGAGGAGGCCAACGCGCTCGTGGCCGAGCTGGAGCTCGATTTCGGGCGCCTCGCGGCCGCCCGCGCCGAGCTCGGCCCGCTCGTCGAGTCGCTCGGCGGCGCCGACGTCGCGGTGGCCCTCCTCCGGGGAGACGGCCCCCCGGAGGGCAGGGAGGCGGACGCCGCTCGGCTCGAGCGGCTGGCCGGTGAGATCACCCGCGTCATCGAGCGCGTGAACGGCATGGGCTGCCTCGTGAAGGACGTCGAGGCGGGGCTCGTGGACTTCTACGCCGTGGTCGAGGGCGAGCCGGCGTTCCTCTGCTGGCAGTTCGGCGAGCCGGCCGTGAGCCACTGGCACCCGCTCGAGGGAGGCTTCGCGGCCCGCGAGGAGATCGCCGGGGTGAGCGTCCGGCCGCCCACGTTCCGGAACTGAGGAGGGCGCCCCGCGCCGCCGCCGTGCCGTTCGCGTACTACGCGCGCCTGTCACCCCGGGAGAAGGCGATCTACCGCGCCAGCGACGCGGTCCCGGCCATCCCGGTGCCGGGCGTCGCCTCGCTGCACCCGCAGGTCGAGGCGCTGCGGGAGGCTCTCGCGCGCGACGACGGCGAGGCGGTGGCGCGCGCCGCCTTCGCGCTGTGCGCGGGGATCTCCCGGGCGCTCGGCGCGCGCACGCCGAAGCTCGAGATCCACGCGGTCCGGCCGAGCGCGGACTTTGGCGAGCTGCACGGCCTCTACACCCCCGATCCCGACGAGCCGCCCTGCATCCGCGTCTGGATGCGCACCGCCCGCCACGCGCGCGTGGTCGCGTTCCGCACGTTCCTTCGAACGCTCCTCCACGAGCTCGTGCACCACCTCGACCTCGAGGTGCTCGGGCTCGAGTGGTCGTTCCACACCGAGGGCTTCTTCAAGCGGGAGTCGAGCCTGTTCCACCAGCTCGTGCCGGAGGCGGCCCGGGCGCCGCCGCGGCGGGCGTGAGACGGCGCGCGCTCGTCGCCGAGCGGTCAGATCCGCTCGGCGGCGTCCGCGGAGAGCTCGGCGACCGTCGAGAGCAGGTCGTCGATGCTGAACGGCTTCGGCAGGTACCGGTCCGGCTGCGCGTCGCCAGGCGGCGAGGCAGAGACGACGACCACCGGGATGCCCGCCAGGGCTGGGTCCGCGAGCTGCTCCTGGCGGAACTGCCACCCGCTCATGACGGGCATGAGGAGGTCGAGGAGGATGACATCCGGTCGCGGGCAGTCGCGCAGCACGTCGAGCGCGTCCTGCCCGTTCTCGGCGAGCGCGACGTCGTAGCCCTCGCTGCCGAGAGCCTCGGCGAGCGCCTCGCGGATGTCGGGATCGTCCTCGACGACGAGGACGGCGCCGCGCGACCGCATGCGGCGTGCGCGAGAGGACATGAGTGGGTGTGCCTGAGCTGGGATGAATGCCATCTTCGTGTCCCCCGCCGAGCCCGTGAACCCGCCGCCACGCCACCGTGCCGTATCGACACGGAGGACGTCGCAGGGCGTAGCCCGAGCCTCGCGAGGTCGCTGACGGTGCAAACGCGTTGCCTGAAGCGATCGTTCCGGGAAGCGCCCTGAATCTCGCGCCGCGCCACTTCTGGGACGCACTGCGTCGTTGACGGGCGTGCGAGCGGGCCTCGTGCCGGTCGTCGGTGCTGCCGGATGACCGCTCGGGCGTCCGCTAGCGCGAGCGCAGCATGCTCTGGCCCACCCAGTCGCTCGCGAACTGGTAGGCGATGCGCCCGCTGCGATCGCCCTTCTGATTCGACCAGGCGACGGCCGCCTCCGCCGCCTGCCGATTCCACGCCGGCTCGGCGCCCGCCCTCTCGCAGAGCTTCGTGACCCACTGCCTCGCCACGGCCACGTACTCGTCCTGCGAGAAGGCGTGGAACCCGACCCAGAGGCCGAACCGCCCCGACAGCGAGATCTTCTCCTCGACCGCCTCGCCGTGGTGGATCTCGTTCTTGACGAGCAGCGCCCCGAGGTTGTCCGTCTCGAACTCCGGGATGAGGTGGCGCCGGTTGGAGGTGACGTAGATGAGGACGTTCTCGGGCGGCGCGTACACGGAGCCGTCGAGCGCGCTCTTCAACATCTTGTAGCTCGACTCGCCCACCTCGAACGAGACGTCGTCCGAGAAGAGGAGGAAGCGATACGGCTGCCCGGCGACCTCGTCCACGATGGCCGGGAGGCTCACCAGGTCGTCCTTGTCGACCTGGATGATGCGCAGGCCCTCGGACGCGTACGCGCGGAGGAGCGCCCGCACGAGCGACGACTTCCCGGTCCCGCGCGTCCCCCACAGCAGGACGTTGTTCGCGGGGAAGCCGGCGAGGAACTGGCGCGTGTTCGCCTCGACGATGCGCTTCTGCTCCTCGATGCCGAGCAGGTCCGAGAGCTGGATCCCCTCGACGCTCGAGACGGCCTCGAGGTAGCCGGCGAACGAGTGGCGCCTCCAGTTCGCCGCGTGGGTCCTGCCCCAGTCGATCTTCTCGATGGGCTTCGGGAGCAGGAGCTCCATCGACGAGAGGACGCGGCGCAGCTGGTCTTGGACGTCCGGGTCGAGCGGCATCGGGAAACGATAGCACCCGCGGCGCGCGCCTCGCGAGGCGTCCCCCCGGCCCACGCGCTCGAGGCGTCCGGCCGCGGTGTGACGAGCCTCGGCACGCTCGCGAGCGCCGCGCTGAACCGATGGAACGGCCCCGGTGCGGGAGCGCCGGGGCCGCTGGACGGCCGGATCAGGTCAGCACGCGATCAGGCGTCGCCCGGTCTACGGCGACTCCATCGGTTTGGAGTAATCGCTCGCGCACAGCGGGGGCCACCCCTCGTCATACCGGAACGTCAGGCCCGACTTCTCGACGTTCGTGACGCACAGGTCGTACTCGCCGTACGGGAACGCGCGCAGGGCGAACTTCGCGATGCCCTCTCTATTGGTCGTGACCCTCTGCGTGAGCATCGTCGGGCCATACAACACCCGCCATTCGGCCGTGACGGTCGCCCTGCTCAGGTCCACACCGGTGAAGTGGCGGATGTTGACCGCCGCCGTGTAGTTCCACAGACGGCCGGACCGGATGGCCCCGTAAGAGAAGTCGATGAAAGCGACGTACATGTACGGTTCGGTTGACGGCGTCACGTAGGTTTCAGCCGTTCCCTGAAGGCCGCCGGCGTCGGTCGCCGCGACGGTCACCGTGTAGGACCCGGACGCGTCATAGGTGTGCGGGGGCCCCTGGCAGATGATGTCTACGTTCCCGAGGGCCTGCATTTCGGGCGTGGGGTCGGGCGTCGGGAACAGGGTCAGGACCTCGCCAGTCTCGGGGCCCCCGCCGTCGCCGTAGTCGACCGTGCACGACTCGATCGCGTCGTCATTGCTCCAGAGCGACGCAACCGCACTCGTCTCGTAACCGACGACGGGAAGACGAGGGTCGAGCTGAACCTCCTGGACGTGCGGAGCCTGGTTCGGCCTCACATAGACGGCGGCGTTGTCCCAGATCTCGGGCTCGGTCGCGTGGATTAGATGCAGGCACACCGTGTAGTAGCCCTCCTGCGAGAAGGTCAGGTCCACGAAGTCGACGACGATGGAGTTGACGTTGAAGGAAGGTTCGGTGACGCCGCAGGTGCCTGATGCGTTGGGATAGGGGCCGGTGAAGGCGTCGTACCAGCCCTCCACGCTGTAGCCCGCGGGGTAGGCCGGGGTTCCGTCCTTCAAGGTTCTGAGCACGAACCTCTGCGTGGTGCCCAACACCACGGGACCCTGCTCGATACCGGCGCCGTTCGTCCACGTGAAATACTGATTCGAATAGGCGACCGCCGCCGCCGGAGCCAGACCGACGAGCAGCGCCGTCGTGAGCGAGACCAACCGTTTCATGTCCGCCTCCTCATCTCTCGACGCGATGCAGCTCGAGTGACGGGACGAGGATGCGCCCCGATTCGCGAGGCTCGGCGCGAATCATCGTGTGACCCGTGGCTCCTATGACCTGCGGGTGCGCCCGCAGGACGCGCTTGCGACCCTGCCTGCGCCGACAACGCTCATGCCCTGGCCCGGGCACTCGCTCTCCGGCCGCGCGCGCCGCCTGCGTGCCGCAGCCCCGCAGTGGTCGAGGCTGGTATTCGCGCGACACGCCTAGAGTGCGCGTGAGCAATTCGCGCCATTGCAGGCGTGACGAGGGGACCATGCACGCACACGCGATCCGGATCGTCTTCGCGGTCGTCGCGGCTGCGACGGTCGCGCACGGCAGCTCCCACACCGCCGCGCAGGAGCTCACGAGCCTGAGCACGTGTGTCCAGCTCCAGGACGGAGTGCCGATCACCAACCTCTGGGCGGCGCAAGGCCAGCAGCGCTGCTTCGGCCTCACCGTGCCCGCCGGCCAGCGATCACTGACAGTGGACGTGACCCAGCTGACCGGCAACGCCGATCTCTACGTCCGGTTCGGCGCAATGCCGACGCTCAGGGAGTACGACTGCCGGAGCAGCGCGAGGACCGGCGGCGACAGGTGCACGATCGCCGACCCCGCGCCCGGCACCTGGTTCGTGATGCTCTACGCGCGGACCGCGTTCTCCGGCGCGACCCTCGTCGCCGCGCACGAGGGCGCGACCTGTACCCCGCTCCAGGAAGGCGTCGCCTCGACGGGGCTCTCGGCGGCGCAAGGTGAGCAGCCCTGCTTCGCGATCGGCGTGCCCGCCGGTCAGAGCTCCCTCGTGGTCTCCACGGCGGGAGGGACGGGGAACGCCAACCTGTACGTCCGTCAGGGCTGGGTGCCCACCACGAGGACGTACGACTGCCGGAGCGCGGCGAGGACCAACGACGAGTCGTGCACGATCCCCAACCCCTCCGCCGGGGCCTGGTACGTGGTGCTCGACGCGGACAAGGCCTACTCCGGCGTCGCGCTCACGGCGACCTACGCCGCGCAGCCGAGCGGGTCACTCGTCGTCAATAGTCTCGAGGACGTGGCGAGCCCGACGGGCCGCGCGGTGACGCTGAGGTCGGCGCTCGCGGCCGCCGCCTCGGGCGAGCGGATCACGTTCGACCGCTCGCTCGACGGCGGGACGATCCTGCTGTCGATCGTGGGGGACGAGCACACGGTGCTGAAGGGCGAGGTGTACGCGGCGGGCGCGTTCTCCGGATACCAGGAGCGCGACTATGGGCGCTCGGCGCTGTACGCGCGCAAGGACGTCGTCATCGACGCCTCGATGCTGCCGAACGGCATCACCCTGCGCTGGAACGGCGGCGACACCAGCCACGCGCGCGTGCTCGCGGTCTACGGCAACCTGGCGATGAACAACGTCATGATCTCGTCGGGTTCCTCGGTTGCCGAACCCATCTCCGGCTCCACCCAACCGTTCACGCTGGCCAGGGGCGGCGGCCTGGCGGTGTGGGGCACCGCCACGCTCGAGCGGTGCACGATCGCGGGCAACACGGTCGTGGGCGACACCCAGGCCTCCCGTGACCGCGGCAGCTACGGCGGCGGGATCTACGCCAACGGCCTCGTCCTGCGCGGCGTCGTCGTGAGCGGGAACGCGGCGATCGGATACGGGGCCGCGGGAGGCGGCGTCTACTCGGTCGGCGGCGCCGACAGCACGTCGGGGCGCGGCAACAACACGTTCCTCGACCGCTGCACGGTCAGCGGCAATCTCGTCCGTGCCCAGCACGCGTACGGCGGCGGCATCTTCACCCTCTCCGGCGGGCCGAACAACCTCGCCACGATGGAGATCAAGAACAGCACGGTGGCGAGGAACCTGGTGGAGGACAACGACGCCCTGCCCCAGGACGGGCAGTATTACTACCGCGGCAGCGGCGTGTACATGGGCGGCGGATCGCTCTCGGTCGTCGCGAGCACCATCGCCGAGAACGCCGTCGACGGCCCGGCCGCGATCTTCAGCGGCAGGCCGAACGTCGGCGGCGGAGGCGTGGCTGCCACCATCGGGAACGCGCACACCGTCGAGTACGTGTGGCTGCAGAACTCGATCGTCGTGGGGAACACGCTCAACGGTGTCGCCGAGGACTGGTTCCCGGGCTCGATCCTCGACTTCCGCAGCGCTGGCTACAACGTCGTGGGGCGGATCGACTTCAGCCAGATCCTGGTCCCGGTGCCGGCCTGGGGGCACCTGAACCGGAGGCGCTGGCCGAAGCTGGGCGACCAGGAGGGCGTCGCGCTCGGCGCCGCGCTCGACGTCGCAGGGGCGCGCTTCCATGAGTCGATCGTGTCCGCCGGCACGGACGCCGGCGGGCCTGCGCTCCTCTGGTACCCGCCGGGCACGGCGGCCGCCGACAAGATCCCGGCCGCCCCGTACCCGCTCACGTATGTGAACGGCCGATACACGGGCTACGGTGTCCCGACGGACGACTTCCTGAACCACGTGATCCTGCAGCTCAGACAGGAGTACGGGTCCGAGCTGGGCAGCGACTTCGGGAGCGGGTTCGGGGACCTGACCGGGACCACCTGGTACGAGCACCCCGTCACCTGGCCTTCCGACCCGCGGAACGCGCCCTGGATCAAGTTCTGGCGCGATCTCGACGTCGCGATCGGCGACAGGCTCGGGATGGTCCGCCTCGGTGACGACTTCTGGGGAACGTTCGTGACCGGGCCGCTCGGCAACGTGTCCCTCACCGTCGAGCGGGTGACCCAGACGTACCTGCGCGAGCCGACCGACCAGACGGGGGCGACGCGCAGCGGCGGGCTGGCGGACGTCGGGGCCATCGAGCAGTAGCGCGACGCGAGCGCGCGTCGCGCGACGGCTCGACCAAGGATGGGAGAGTAGGGCCGCCCGGGATCGAACCGGGACGCCGCTTCCGCGGCAGCGGATTTTAAGTCCGCCGCGTCTGCCAGTTCCGCCACGGCCCCAGGAGCACCTACGCCACCTCGCGCGTCGCGCGTAACCATGGCGTAACCAACCGTACCAGTTCGAGGCGCAACCAACCGTACCAGTTCAGCCCTCTTCATGGGACGAGAGAGCCACACGCCGCCACTCGATCCGTGCCGCCGCTTCGGAGAGACCGCTCTCCAATGCGTGAGGATGGGTACGGGATGACGATCGGCCGGCACGAGCAGGGCGGCACCCCATCTTGCATCCGAGACGTCCATCCGGTATGACGGATGTCGCCGCTGCCGCAGGACCCTGGCCCAGATACAACCGCAAACGCTACGCACTGCTCGATCGCAGCGGCGCGGGGAGGTTGCATGTCCGACGAAGCTCATCTGGACCCGAACATCCCCGGGAACCCCGCGTACCACTTCACCATCGTGCCGCCGGGGTCGCCTGCGAAGGCCGGCTGGGCGGGGCGCGCCGCGCTCGTGCCCGGCGCTCGCCTGGGCACGTGCGTCCATGCCGGCGTGCAGCCCGATCCCACGTACGGCGCGGTGATGCCGCCGATCTACCAGTCGTCCACGTTCGCGTTCCGCGACGTGTGCACGAACGCCGGCTACGACTACACGCGCAGCGGCAACCCGACGCGCGCGGCGCTGGAGGAGGCGCTCGCGGTCCTGGAGGGCGGCTCGGGCGCCACCTGTACGAGCACGGGCATGAGCGCGGTGATCGTCGCGCTGAACCTCCTCCCGCACGGCAGCCATCTCCTCTGCACCGTGGACTGCTACGGAGGCACCTTCCGCGCACTGGAGCACGCGAAGGCCGCCTACGGTCTCGAGGTCACGTACCTCGACCTCGCCGACCTCGACGCGGTCGCCGCCGCCTTCCGGCCGAACACGCGCATGGTCTGGATCGAGACCCCCTCGAATCCGCTCCTGCGCCTGACCGACGTCGCCGCGGTCGCCGCGCTCGCGCGACGCCACGACGCGCTCACCGTCGTCGACAACACGTTCCTCTCGCCGGCCTCCCAGCAGCCGTTCCGGCGCGGCGCCGATCTCGTGGTCCACTCCACGACGAAGTACCTGAACGGACACAGCGACGTGGTGGGCGGCGCGGTCGTGGCCGCGCCCGGCAAGAACCTGCTGGTCCAGCGGATCCAGAGCGTCAACAACCTGCTAGGCACGTCGCAGAGTCCGCACGATTGCTTCCTCGTCCTGCGCGGCCTCAAGACGCTGCAGCTCCGCATGCGCGCGCACGAGGCCGGGGGCCGGGCCGTCGCCGATTTCCTCGCCGCGCACCCAGCGGTCGCGAAGGTGCACTATCCGGGGCTCGCGAGCCACCCGCAGCACGCGCTCGCGCGGCAGCAGCAGACCGGCTTCGGCGGCATGGTGAGCTTCGAGCTGGCCGACGGCCGGCGTGATCGTGTCGACCACGTGCTGAGGACCCTGCGCTGGTTCACGCTCGCGGAGAGCCTGGGCGGTGTGGAGAGCCTGGTCGCGCACCCCGCGTCGATGACGCACGCGTCCATGTCGCCCGAGGCCCGCCAGCGCGCCGGCATCACCGATGGCGTGATCCGGCTCTCCGTCGGGATCGAGGAGCCCGCGGATCTGATCGCCGACCTGGACGCGGCCCTGCGCACGCTCCCGGCCTGACCGTCGCCGCGGCGGGCCGCACCGCGCACCGGCCCCCCAGAGCGCGTCCCCATCCGGCGTGGCAGACGTTTTGCTACCATGACGGACGTGGCCGAGATAACGGAAGTTCCTCCGCTAAGTTTGCGCGCATGATCCACGACGACATCCTCGCCCTCGTGGGGCGAACCCCGTTGCTGCGCCTGAAGCCGCAGCCCGGTCAGGTCGCGGCGGTCGCCGCAAAGCTCGAGTCGTTCAATCCGGGCGGGAGCGTCAAGGATCGCGTCGCCCTCGAGATGATCCTCGCCGCAGAGCGCGAGGGGCGCATCGCTCCGGGGCGCACCACGCTCATCGAGCCGACGTCGGGCAACACCGGGATCGGCCTGGCGCTGGTCGCCGCGGCCCGGGGCTATCGGCTGATCCTCACGATGCCGGAGACGATGAGCGTCGAGCGCAGGAAGCTGCTCGCCGCCTATGGCGCGGAGCTGGTGCTCACGCCGGGTGCGCAAGGGATGCGTGGCGCAGTGCGCAAGGCGGCCGAGCTTGCGCGCGAGAACGCCGACGCCTTCGTACCCCAGCAGTTCGCGAACCCCGCGAACGCCGCCGCACATCGGCGCACCACGGCGGTCGAGATCTGGGACGACACGGACGGCGGCGTGGACGTCTTCGTGTCGGGGGTGGGCACCGGCGGCACGATCACGGGAGTGGGCGAGGTGCTCAAGGCGCGCAAGGAGGGTGTGCGCATCGTCGCCGTGGAGCCCGACGACTCGCCGGTGCTCTCGGGCGGCATGCCGGGGCCGCACCACCTGCAGGGGATCGGGGCAGGGTTCATCCCCGAGGTACTCAACGTCGACGTCATCGACGAGATCGTTCGCGTCTCCACGGAGCAGGCCTTCGCGGTGACGCAGCGGCTGGCGCGCGAGGAGGGCCTGCTCGTCGGGATCTCGGCGGGCGCGGCCGCGCACGCCGCGATCGAGGTCGCACGGCGGCGCGAGAACGAAGGGAAGCTCGTCGTCGTCCTCCTGCCCGACACCGGCGAGCGCTACCTGTCGACGAGGGTCTTCTCATGAAGCAGCACCTGCCCGTCCTCAACGTCGAGGTGCCGGACAAGGCCGAGCACGTCGCGTCGACGCCGAACCCCGCGTCCCGCGAGCTCCTGCAGCGGCTCGAGGCGCTCGGGGTCGAGACGCTCTTCGACCGGTTCGAGCAGCAGAAGCCGCAGTGCACGTTCGGCCTCACCGGTCGATGCTGCCGGATGTGCCAGTGGGGGCCGTGCCGGATCGGCCCGCGCGCCGAGCGCGGCATCTGCGGCAAGGACCAGAACGCGATGGTCATCGGCAACGTGCTGCGCGCGCTCGTCGCCGGGCTCTCGGCGCACGGGCGTCACGCGCACGAGGCGATGTTCTCGGTGCTCGCCGCCGCGGACGGCAAGGCACACCTCGCGATCAAGGGCGAGGCGCGCGTGCTCGAGCTGGCGGGCCGCTTCGGCGTCCCGGCCGAAGGCCGGCCGATCGCGGACGTGGCGCGCGAGGTGACCCGGATCCTCCTCGAGGATCTCGGCAGGCTCGACGCGTCCCCCCTTAACCCTCGAAGCGTTCGCCCCGCCGGAGCGGCAGGAGACGTGGAGGGGGCTCGGCATCCTCCCCCGCAGCGCTTCCTACGAGGTCATGGAAGCGCTCCACATGACCACGCTCGGCGGCTGCACGGACTGGACGGCGCTCGCCGCGCAGGAGCTGCGGGCCGCGCTGGCCTACTGCTACAGCACGCTCTTCGGGTCCTCGTTCGCGACCGAGATGCTGTTCGGCCTGCCGCAGCAGCGGATCACGACCGTGAACTACGGGATCCTGAAGGCCGACCACGTGAACGTGCTCATGCACGGCCACTCTCCGGTGATGGTCGAGGTGATCCTGGAGAAGCTCCGGAGCCCGGAGATCCAGCAGCTCGCGAGCGCGGCCGGCGCGGCGGGGATCGTGGTGGGCGGGCTCTGCTGCTCGGGCGAGGAGCTGCTCGCGCGACACGGCGTCTCGACCGTCACGAACATCGGCGGCCAGGAGCTCGTGCTCGGGACCGGCGCCGTCGACGCGGTGGTCGTGGACATGCAGTGCGTCATCCCCGGGGCGAAGATCCTGGCCGACTGCTTCGGGACGCAGATCATCACGACCTGCAAGTCGAACCGGATCCCCGGAGCGCTCCACGTCCCGTTCGATCCCGAGGAGCCGGAGCAGCTCCAGGCGGACGCCGAGCGGGTGGCCCGCGCGGCCGTCGAAGCCTTCGCGAGGCGCGACCGCTCGAAGATCCACATCCCGCAGGTCACCACCGCCGCCCAGGTCGGGTGGAGCTACGAGAACATCCTCGACACGCTCGGCGGCGCGGAGCGCATCGTCGAGCTCCTCCGGAGCGGGACGCTCAAGGGCATCGCCACCATCGTCGGCTGCAACACGCCCAAGGTGCCGTACGAGCACAACCACGTGACGCTCGCGCGCGAGCTCATTCGCTCCGACGTGCTCCTCCTCACGACGGGGTGCTGCGCCCACGCGCTCCTCAACGACGGCCTCTGCGGACCGGACGCCGCGGGCCAGGCGGGCCCCGGCCTCGGGCGCCTTTGCCGTCAGCTCGGCATCCCGCCCGTGCTGGCGGTGGGCGGGTGCGTCGACAACACGCGGACGCTCCGCCTCTTCGCCGAGGTTTCGCGCGCGGCCGGCGTCGCGGTGAAGGACCTCCCGTTCATGTTCATCGGGCCCGAGCCGGGGAACGAGAAGACGGTGGGGCAGGGGCTCACGTTCCTCGTGCACGGCGTGAGCAATCTGGTCGGCTTCCCGGGCCCCATTCCACCCGCCATCCCGCGCCCGAAGCCGGGCGAGCCGGGCGAGCTGGAGCGCGGCAGCAACGACGTCATCGACTTCCTGGCCGGGACCGAAGGCGTCTTGAAGCTCGTGGGCGCCAAGATCTACACGGAGCCCGAGCCGCGGCTCGGCGCGCAGCTCGTCCGGATGCACCTCCGCCGCAAGCGCCTCGCGCTCGGCTGGGCTGGCCAACACTCCATGGGGCAATGAGCATGCGACCGATCACGCGAAGGGACCTCCTGAAGCTCGTCGGGACAGGCGGCGCCGCCGTGGCGTGCGGCGCCCTCGTCCCCGCATGCCGGAGCCAGTCGAGCTCGAAGCCCACCGTCCGGCTGGGGTACCTGCCGCTCACGGATCACCTGACCGTGATCGCGGGCGCGAGGACGAGCTTCAGGACGTTCACCCTGGAGCCCGTCAAGTTCGCGAGCTGGCCCGAGCTGGCGGAGGCGGTGAAGGGCGGCCGGGTCGAGGCTGCGTTCGCCCTCACGCCCATCGGGCTGACCCTCCGCGCAAAGGGGGTCCCGGTGAAGCTCGTGCTGCTCGGGCATCGCAACGGCAGCGCGCTGACGGTGAAGGCGGGCGGTGCGGTCTCGTCGATCGCGGATCTGAAAGGGAAGACGATCGCGATCCCGAGCCGGTTCTCGACGCACCACATCCTGCTGCGGCGGATCCTCGCCGGCGAGGGGCTCGAGGCGGGCCGCGACGTGCAGATCGTGGAGATGCCGCCGCCGGAGATGGTCCAGGCGCTCGCGACGGACCGCATCGGCGGGTTCATCGTCGCTGAGCCGTTCGGGGCCCAGGCCGAGCTGCAAAACGTCGGGAAGGTCCTCACGCTGTCGAAGGACGTCTGGCCGAACCACGTCTGCTGCGCGCTCCTCGTCCGAGAGGACCTCATCGCGGCGCACGCACAGGTCGTCCAGGAGCTCGTCGACGGGCTCGTCGCGGCGGGCCGGTTCGTGGGTGAGCACCGGGACGAGGCCGCGGAGCTGTCGACGCGGTACCTCGGACAGAAGCCGGAGATCATCCGCCACGTCCTGACGCATCCGCATGACCGCGTGACCTACGACAACCTCCTGCCGGAGCTGAATGACCTGGAAGTCACGCAGGCGGACATGCTCAGGTTCGACATCGCGACCTCGCGGGTGGAGCTGGGGGCGTTCCTGGACGACCGGTTCGCCAGGCACGCCTACGCGAGGTGAGCATGGGCGCCCCACCGTACGCCGCGGACCCGGGTCCGGCGCCGCAGCCCGCCAGGCCGGCCGAGGGCGAGGCCTCGGACGCGATCGCCCTGCCGGCCCTCGCCTCCCGGCGCGCGTCGTCCGTCACGGCGTCGCAGGTGACGCGCGCGCTCGATCGCTGGCTCGTGCCGGTCTCGGGGATCGCGGCGCTCGTCCTCGCCTGGGAGGCGGCGGCGTGGTCCGGGCGGTGGACGGCCGAGCAGCTCCCCGGCCCCATCGCGGTGCTGGGCGCCGGCGCCCAGATCCTGGCGGACGGGACGCTGTTCGTGCACGTCGGCGCGAGCCTGGCCCGCTTCCTCGTCGCCTACGCTCTCGCAGGGACGCTCGGGGTGACGCTGGGGCTCGTCTTCGGCTGGCGCGAGCGGCTCTGGCGGGCGTTCGACCCCGTGGTCCAGCTGTTGCGCCCGGTGTCGCCGATCGCCTGGTTCCCCCTGGCCGTGCTGTGGCTCGGGATCGGAGACGTGCCCGCCATCGCCATCATCTTCCTCGCGTCGTTCTTCCCGGCGCTCCTCAGCACGGTCGCCGCGGTGCGCCGGGTCGATCCGCTCCTGCTGCGGATCGCCCGGAACTTCGGGTCGAGCGAGCGGGACATCGTGCTGAAGGTGGTCGTGCCCGCGGCCTTCCCCCAGGTGGCCGTCGGGCTCCACATCGCGCTCGGCGCGGCGTGGGTCTACCTCGTGGCCGGAGAGATGCTGGGGGCGCGCTCGGGCCTCGGCTTCCTCGTCATGGATGCGCGCAACTTCCTGCGGACGGACCTGCTCCTCTTCGCGGTCCTCGTCATCGGCGTCGTGGGGCTCGCGCTCGACAAGGCCATCGGCGCCGCCGAGCGCCGCATCTACCGGGCGTGGGGCGCGGTGCCGGCGCCCGGGGACGTGACATGAAGCAGGCGCGCATCGTGCTGCGCTCGGTCGAGAAGCGCTTCGCGACCCGGAGCGGGACGACGGTCGCGCTGGCCGCGGTCGACCTCGAGATCCGGGGGGGCGAGCTCGTGTGCCTGGTGGGCCCCAGCGGCTGCGGGAAGTCCACGCTCCTCAACATCCTCGCGGGGTTCGACTTCCCGTCGCGAGGCTCCGTGGAGATCGACGGCGCGATCGTGGACGGGCCGCAGCGCCGGGTCGTGACCCTGTTCCAGAGCTACGGCCTGTTCCCCTGGCGCAGCGTGCTGCGCAACGTCGAGTACGGGCTCGAGGTGTCCGGGGTTCCCCGGCGCCAGCGCCGCGATCAAGCGATGCAGTGTCTCGACCTCGTCGGCCTGTCCTCGTTCGCCGAGCATCATCCGCACGAGCTCTCGGGCGGCATGCAGCAGCGCATCGCGCTGGCGCGCGCGCTCGCCGTGGATCCCGAGTGCATCCTCATGGACGAGCCGTTCGGCGCGCTGGACGCGATCACGCGCATCAAGCTCCAGGAGGAGCTGGCGCGGATCTGGGAAGAGAAGCGGAAGACCATCATCTGCGTGACCCACGACATCGAGGAGTCCGTGTTCCTCGCCGATCGCATCCTCGTGATGGCGACGAACCCAGGACGGGTGAAGACCGTCATCCCCGTGCCGCTGCCGCGCCCCCGTTCCCGGACGAGCCCCGAGTTCGACGAGCTGCGGCGTCGGGTGTACGCGGAGCTGGAGCTCGTTCACGATTCGAAGCCGGATTTCGAGATCTGACGGGCGTGTGCTCGTCGAGCGTCGGGCTCGAGCGCTGCCCGGAAGCCGGGTCACGTCCGCTCGCCCCGCGGCCCGCGGGTCGAGTGACTCCGGGACAACGCGGCGCGGCGAAGAGCTGTGGGCGAAGCCCGCACACACGGTGGATCCTCGACGTCACGGGTGGTGCAAACTATGCTCGCCGCCTCTCTCCTGGAGGTCACGAGATGAACCTTCCCGCAACGATCCCCGCAGCGCCGCCGCCCGCACCGCTCGCCGTCGGCGCGGAGCGGCGCTTCACCGTCGGCAACCTGCTCTCGCGCTCGTTCTCGATCTGGTGGAGCAACCTCGGCAAGTTCTTCGTCCTCGCGCTCGTCGTCTACGTGCCGATGATGGTGGTCGCCGTCGCGCTCGGCGTCGGAAACCTCTTCTTCCGGACGCCAGGTGCGCAGGTGGACCCGGCGGCGATCTCGGGGGCCATGGGGGCGTTCGCCGTCGTCTGGCTCGTCGCGATGGCGCTCCTCCTCGTCCAGATGGCGGCGCTCACCTACGGGGCGATCCAGAGCCTGGCCGGCCAGCCGGTCCAGCTCGGGGATCTCCTCCGCGCGGGCCTGCGCCGCGCGCCTGTCGTGCTCGGCGTGGGCGTGATCTGCTACCTCGCGTCGGTGCTCGGGTTCGTCCTGCTCATCGTCCCGGGACTCATCGTGCTGACGGCCGTGAGCGTGTCGGTGCCCGTGGCCGTCGTCGAGCGCAACGGGATCTTCGGCTCGGTGAGGCGCAGCTTCCAGCTCACGAAGGGCCGGCGCCTCGCCATCTTCGCCGCGTTCCTGGTGTTCTTCGCGGTGTTCATGGGGGTGAGCGCGTTCGTGAACCTGGTGTTCCCGGCCCTCGCCGCGCTCGGCGGCCAGATCACCGGCATCGTCGGCATGGTGATCTCCACGGTGGTGAGCCTCGCCATCGGGTCGCTCGGCGCGATCGCGCCCGCGGTCGCGTACCACGACCTGCGCGCGGAGAAGGAGGGCGTGGACACCGCCTCGCTCGTGAAGGTCTTCGGGTAGCACCGACCGCCGGCGGGCGCGATCCGCGACGCGCGGATCGCGCCGCCCTTTTTCAGGAGCGGTCGAGCTTGTGGGCCCGCCGCCTCCCCAGGAGGAGGCGCCGCTCGAGCCGGCCGCGCAGCGCCGTGTAGTAGGCGCGCAGGAACGCGCGGTCGTCCGGCGCCGGGGCGTCCCACCCGATCTTCTCCTGGATCCGCGCCGCGACGGCCGCGAGCGCGTCCGGGCGCGCGGCGGGCCCATCGCGGAGCAGCCCCTCGAGGACGTGCAGCTCGTACTCACCGTACACGTCGAGCTGCTCCAGCGAGAAGGCGAAGCCGTCCGCCGCTCGCGACGCGGGCGCGGCGACGAGCTCGTCGAGCAATCGCGCGTCGGGCGCGCGCACGACGATCGTCCCCGCCACGAGGTCACCCACGCGGAGGCGATCGCGGTTGAAGAGCGGCAGGAGCCCGAACAGCAGCATCCACGCGAGCGCCGCGAGGGCGACGCCCGCCGGCGCGCCGGGGTAGACCGCGTCGGGCCCGGCGAGCGCCGTCATGGGCAGGAACACCTCCAGCTCGCGGGTGAGGTTCCGCGTGATGATCGCCTCCGCCGTGAGCGGACCGCCGCGCGCGTCGATGACGCGGATCCCGAGCTTGCGCTTCCCCGGTGTCTGGCCCCGCCACGAGAGCTCGAAGAAGGTGAAGTAGAAGGTGCGGACGAGGAACAGCGCCAGCAGCGCGCCGGCCAGGGCGAGATCCGCGCCGCCCGCCCACCCCACCAGGAAGAAGATCGCGAGCACCGAGACGAGCACCGCGGCGAGCACGAGGAGGTAGTCGAGCAGGAACGCACCCGCGCGGTCGCCCGCGAGCGCGATCGCGAAGCGCAGCGGCACGCCGTCGGGGGTCACGACCTCGCGCGTGCGCGCGCCGCCGGCGGTCACGCCCGCCTCCCTGCGCGAGCGAGGTAGACGGTCCAGAAGAGGAACGTGGCGGCGGCGACGCCGTAGCGGATCGGGACGGAGTGGACGAGCTGCCGGAAGAGCCCCTCCACCAGGGCGGCGACGAAGAACAGGGCGACGGCCCCGACCGCGAGGACGCCAGCCTCCCGCCCGCGGCGCGCGAGCCCGGCGAGCCGCTCCTCGCGGCCGGGGAACACCACGGCCTGCCCGAGCGCGAGGCCCGCCGCACCGCAGAGCGCCACCGCGAGGAGCTCGGTCACGCCGTGCGGCAGCACCCACCCCCAGAACTCGAGCGCGAGGCCGCGCGAGCGGTAGAGCGCGCCGAACGCCCCGAGGACGAGCCCGTTCGTGAAGAGCAGGAGCGCCGACGGCACGCCGCCCGCGAACCCGACCGCGAACGCGAGCAGGCCGATGGTCGCGTTGTGCTGGAACAGGAACATCGCGAAGGTCTTGAGCAGCTGCGCGGCGTCCCTCGGCGCGTACAGGGCCTCGCGGAGCGAGGCGGTCGAGGAGGTCGGCCCGCGCCCCTGCGCCATCGCGGGATCGACGAACGCGTAGAACCGCTCGGCGTCGCGCGCCGTCAGCGCGTGACCGACCACCGCGCCGAGCGCGATGAGGGCGAGCGCGAGCGCGAGGTGGCGCCGGTGGGCGCGGACCGCGCCCGGGAACCTGTGGACGAAGAAGTCCCGGAGCGCGTCCCTGAGGTGCCGCCGCGTCCCGTAGACGACCAGGTACGCCCGCGCCGAGAGCGTCTCCAGGTAGTCGAGGACGTTGCGATCGAGGGAGATCGCGCGCGCGACGGAGAGGGAGGAGAGCGCGGCGCGGTAGAGCGCCGGCAGCCGCGCGATCTCGGAGGAGGCGAGGCCGGGCAGGCCGTGGCGCTCGACCCGATCCAGGAGACCCTCGAGCTCGCGCCACGAGGGCTCCCGCTCGGCGCGGAACGCCGCGCTCTTCAAGACAAGGGTCACGCGATGAGCTCCCGGCGCTTGATGTCGAGGTAGCGGTTCACGAGGCGCGTCGAGACGGCGGCGGGCGGCGCGTCCACGCAGTGGACGCCCATGCGGCGCAGCCGCGCGAGGACGCGCTCCCGCTCGCGCACGAGCTCCGAGGCGACCACGGCGCGGTAGACGTCCCCGAGCCGCCGCGCGGCGGCCCCCGCGAGCCCCTCGACGCCCGGGTCGCGCAGCGACACGAACACCACGAGCTGCCGCCGCGCCAGCCGGGAGAGGTTCTCGAGCATGAGCTCCGCGGTCACGGTGTCCACGAACTCGGTGAACACCACGACGAGCGAGCGACGGCGCAGGCGCGCCGACAGCTCGGCGAGGCCGACGGTGAAGTTCGTCTCCTCGGTCGAGTAGGCGAGGCCGGCGGAGGCGGCCTGCAGGCGCGGGAACGCTCCCAGCCCGCCCTGCGGCTCCGTCCAGGCGCGCGCCGCGCGATCGAAGCCGTAGAGCCCCACGCGGTCGCCGAGGCGGAGGGACACGTAGCCGAGGAGGAGGGCCGAGGTCACGGCGTGGTCGAGGCGCGGCACGCCCTCGAGCGGCTCGGCCATGAGGTGACCGGTGTCGAGCGCGAGGACCACCTGGTGGTTTCGCTCGGCGCGGAACTCCTGGGCGAGGAGCTTGCGGTGGCGCGCGGTCGCCTTCCAGCTGATGGCCCGCGGGTCGAGCCCGGGCACCCACTCGCGCAGCGCGTCGAACTCCGAGCCGTCGCCCAGGAACCGCTCGACCTGCACGCCGGCGGAGAGCTCCCGCGCGCCGAAGTAGCGGAAGGCCGCGGCGCGGACAGGGCGCAGGTTCGGCAGCACCGCCACCGCGCGGTCGATCGCGACGCGCTTGCGCCGCGCGGCGAGGCCGAGCGGGCCCGGCCAGCGGAGCCAGATCGCGTCCACGGTGGGCCTGCCGCGCCGGCGTGCGCGGAGCGCGATCTCGAGCGCCGCCGGCTCGCCCGCGCGAACGCGGAGCTCTGCCGGCGGCTGCGGGTCGAGGTCCGCGTGCAGATCGGCGAGGACCTCCACCGTCGCGGCCCCGCGCGCCGCCGAGAGGACGACGCGCGCTGCGCCCGCCTCGCCGACGAACAGCGACTCGGGGACCTCCATCGACGCGGCGAGCGCCCCCGGCGTCAGCGCCAGGATCGCGTCGGCCCCGATGGCGGCGAGCGTGAGGGCGGCCACGACGAGCCAGACACCCCACAGCCCGGGTGCACGAGCGCGGGCAGGAGCGCGACCGGAAAGCCTGCGGCCACGAGCAGGAGGGCGCGGCGGGTCGGGTGGATCACCGGGGGGCCTCCACCTCCTCGAGGACGCTCGCGACCGCCGCGTCCGGCGTGGAGCCCTCGATCTCGGCGCCCGGCGCGAGGACGATGCGGTGCCGGAGCACGGGCCGCGCGAGGGCCTTCACGTCGTCGGGGATGACGAACGCCCGCCCCTGCGTGGCGGCCAGCGCCCGCGCGGCCGTCGCGAGCATGTTGGCGGCGCGCGGCGAGGCGCCGCACAGGAGCTGCGCCCGCGCGCGCGTCGCGCGCACGAGGTCCACGACGTAGTCGACGATCTCGTCCGACAGGCGGATGGCGGCGACCGCCGCGCGCATGGCGACGAGGTCCTCGAGCGAGGCGACCGAGGAGATCGCGAACTCCGAGATGGGCGGCGTCGCCGTACGGTGGCCGTGCACGCGCACCATCGCGCGCTCCTCGTCGCGCGACGGGTAGCCCACGCTCACCTTGAAGAGGAAGCGGTCGAGCTGGGCCTCCGGGAGCGGGTAGGTCCCCTCCTGCTCGATCGGGTTCTGCGTCGCGAGCACCATGAAGCCCGGCGAGAGCGAATGGGTGGTGCCGTCGATGGTGACGGCCCGCTCCTGCATCGCCTGGAGCAAGGCCGCCTGCGTCTTCGGAGGCGTGCGGTTGATCTCGTCGGCCACGAGCACGTCGGTGAACACGGGGCCGCGCGTCAGCACGAACGCGCTCGTCTGGAAGTTGAAGATGTTCGTACCGACGACGTCGCCGGGCATGAGATCCGGCGTGAACTGGATGCGGTTGAAGCCGATGCCGAGCGCGGCCGCGAAGGCGCGGGCGAGCAAGGTCTTCGCCGTGCCCGGGACGCCCTCGAGCAGGACGTGCCCGTCGGAGAGCAGCGCCACGAGCATGAGGTCGAGGGCGGCGTCCTGGCCCAGGACCACCCGGTGGACCTCAGCCCGGAGTCGCTCGGTCACGTCTCGAATCGCCGTCAGCTCCATGCGTCATCTCCTCCCGCCAGGTGTGGATCTCCAGCGCCGTCCGCAGCGCGTCCTCCTCCGCCCCGCGCCCCCGCCCCTCGAGCGCGCGGACGCGCGCCTCGGCCCGGGCGAGCGCGTCGCTCCGGCCGCGCGCCGCGGCGAGCCGCGCGATCCAGGCGTCCTGGGCCTCGGCCCGGTCGCCGGGCGCCCGCGACCTCCGCGCCACCTCGTCCTTCGCCGCGCGCAGGTACGCGCCGAGCACGTGCGCGACGTGCCCGCCGTGGCGGAGCAGGGACGCGGTGTTCTCGACGAGGAACGCCTTGCCGGGCGCGAGGAGCGCGTCGGGCGGGCGCGGCCGGCCGAAGCGCACGAGCCCGGCCCAGACGGCGAGCGCCGCGAGGAGCGCCGCCTGCGCCGTGGCGAGGACGAGAGGAAACCTGAACAGCTCGCGGGCCACGGACGGCTGGAGGTCCAGCCCATGGAGCGTCTCGTCGATCACCACGGGCACCTCGCCCCCGCCGAGGCGCTCGACGAGCCACAGCGCGAGGGCCGCGTTCTCGCCGCGCCCGAGGCCGTGGTTGGCGAGGACGTCCGGGTCGGCGAGCACCACGATCCGGCGGCCCGTCTCCTCGTCCACGACCTCGCCGGCGAGCATGCCCTCCGCATAGGAGACGAGGGGCACGAGCGCGTCGGAGCGCAGGAGCTGCGGGGCGTCCAGCACCGCCCCCGCCGGCAGCGTCCCGCAGGACGCGGCGGTGAGCTGCCTCGGCCGGACCACCTCGGCGTCGAGCTCGAGGACCTCGAGGGCACGCCGGACCTCCGCGAGCGGCAGGAGGCTCGCGCCGCCGAGCCAGCGCGGCCGGTTGGGATCGGGGAACCCGGACCGCTTCGGGAGCACGACGAGCAGCCGCGAGGCGTCCGAGGCGATCTCCTCCAGGGTCACGGTCCGCCGGCCCCTCTCGTCGGCCGGCTCGAGCGCCGGCTCGGCGAGGACGACCAGCGCGCCGTCGGCGGCCTTGTCCGCGGTCCGGTGGCGCGAGACGAGCGTCGGGATCCCGAGCTCGCGGAGGAGCGTGACGAACGCGCGGTGGCCGATGGCGGACCGGCTGTACGCGCCGGGCGCGACGGACGGCGGCTCGGAGAGCTCGTCCCCGAAGACGCCCAGGAAGGCGGCGGCTGCGAGCGAGGCGGTCGCGGCGAGGGCGAGCCACGTGGCGCCGCGGCGGGAGAAGGGCCCGCTCACGTCGTGCCCCGGAAGCTCTGGAGGAAGACGTGGAACCGGTCGAGGCAGGCGCGGTAGTCCGCCTCGCCCGGCACCGCGCCGCCGAAGTGAGAGAGCTCCACCGCGGTCACGAGGCCTGCGAGCGCCTCGCGCGCCGGGGGCGCCAGCCGGACGCGCCCCACGATCTCGCGCGAGGTGAGCGACGGCGCGAGGCGCGCCGCGCGCGAGAGGGCCGCGAGCGTGTCGAGCAGCAGCGCATGAATCGCCTCGCCGTACCGGCCCGCCGCGGCGGCTGCCTCCGCGGACAGGATGGGGATCGGCTCCGGGCCGGCCTCCGTCCCGGACCCACCCTCGACCTCGGGATCCCGGGAGCGAGCGCGGAGCCGCCGGAAGAGCCAGGTGCCGGCGAGCGCCGCGAGCAGCGCGATCCCCGCGAAGACGAGCACCCGCAGCACGGTCGCGAGGAGGTCGGGCAGCTCGACCGGCTTCCACTCGGACGGGAGGGACGTCTGGACGTCGCCGCGCGCGAGGATCTCGCCTGCACGCGCCTCGATCGACTCGGCGGAACGCGGGGCCGGCGGCGGCGACGCGGGCGCAAGCGCGGGCGTGGCAGCGAGCAGGGCGGCCACGAGCCCGGCGAGGAGCGGCATTTCCCGAGAGTAGAACGGGCGGGCGGGCTCCACAAGGATGGGCTCGCCCGGACCCGACCGACGCCGAGGCGGAGGTGCGCCGGACGGCGGCGGAGGTGGGTGTCGGCGTCGGCCGCGGGTCTCCTCCGGGAGCTTCGACGGGCCGATGGACGCCGTCGGGGTCCGACCTCGCCCGACCTTCAGCGCGCGTACCGCTCCTCGAAGAGCGCGCGGAGCTTCGCGTTCCGGCGGAGCAGGTCGAGCGTGAGCTCGGCGTGGCCGGGCACGTAGCCGTTCCCTATGAGGAGCGTCGCGTCCTTGCCGACGCCCTCGGCGCCGAGCGCGGCGGCGGTGAAGCTCGTCGCCATCGAGAAGAAGAGCACCGTGCCGCCGTCCTTCACCGCGAGGATGGAGGCCATCTCGGTGCCCGCGACGCTCGCGCAGTTCACGACGAGGTCGAACGGTCCGCCCGCGGCCTCGACCGCGGCGAGCGCGGCGACGGCGTCGGTGGCGTCGAGGGCGATCGTCCGGTCGCACGCGCCCGCGCCGCGGATGGCAGCGAGCGCCGCCTCGGAGCGATCGGCCGCCACCACCTCGCCGCCCGTGCCGGGGAGGAGCTCGCGGGCGTGCGCCGCGACGAGCAGGCCCGACTTGCCCGCGCCGAGCACGAGGACCCGCGCGCCGGGCCGGACGAGGCGCGCGGCGAGCGCCGGGGCCCCGCACACGTCGAGCGCCGCGAGGGCGAGCGTCTCGGGAAGATCGGCCGGCAGCCGGGCCCAAAGCCCGCTCGCGAACAGGATCGCCTCGCCGTCGCACTCGACGCGGTCGATCTCCGGCCGGACGGCGCGGATCCGATCGAGCCGCAGCGGCGTGAGGGAGAGCGACACGAGCGTCGCGACGCGGTCGCCCGGACGGAGCGACGCGGCGGCCGGGTGGCGCGGCCCCACCGCGCGCACGCGGCCGATGAGCATTCCGCCCGAGCCGGTGACCGGGTTCTGGAGCTTCCCGCGCGCGCCCACGATGCGCAGCACCTCGGCCGCGATGCGCTCCGGGTCGCGCCCCACGGCGCCCTCGATCTGCCGGAAGCTCGCGGCGTCCACGTTGAGCGCCTCGACCTCGATGGAGAGCTCGTCCTCGCCGAGCGGGAGGGTGGGATCGAGGACGTCGGCGCGCTGGGGGAGCGCGCCCCTGGGCGAGACCACGCGGCGAAGCCCGTAGGGATCCATGGGCGCGAGAGCTTAGGGGGAGGGCGAGCGGTGCGCCAGGGACGAGGCGGGGCGGGGTGAGGCCCGGCCGGCGCCCGCCGGGCCCGCGTCGCGCGTCACCGGGATCCCGGCGTGCGGGGCCGCCGCCGCTCGCCCGTGCGCTCCGGGCCGCCCGAGGCCGTCCTCTCAGGCGTCCGTGTCGACCTGGACGAGCGCGTCGAGCGCGCGCAGCTCGTCGGGCATGGCCCAGCCGGCCCCGCGCAGCCGCGCCTCGAGGCGGACGGTGCGGCCCGCCTCGTGCCGGTGCCCCGCGGCGAGGAAGCCCGCGCGCGCGTTGGCGAGCGCCGCGAGGGCGTCGTCCGTGCGCCCGTGCGCCGCGAGGACGCGGGCGCGGGTGAGCCGGGCGGTCGCGACGAGCACCCGGCCGCCGCGCTGCCGCGCGATCTCCTCGAGCGCCTCGGCCTCCGCCTCGGCCTCCCCGAGCCGCCCGCGCGCCAGCGCGACGCGCACCGCCTCGGGCCGGAACACCGCGTCGCACGCGGCGCAGTCGCCGTGGCGCGCCGCCGTCTCGCTCGCCTCCCGCACGGCGTCCTCCGCCGCGTACAGCGCGCCCGCGGCGAGGCGGTTGCGGGCTTCGGTCGCGTGGAGCCGCGTGAGGGCGTGGCGGCGGAGCCCCGCGCGCTCCGCGACCACGATGCCGAGGTCCACGAGGGCGAGCGCCTCGTCCAGGCGGCCGCGCAGCGTGAGGAGGCAGGCGAGCCGCTCGAGGGCGAGCGCCTCGCCGATGGCAGAGCCACCCGCGCGGTGGCGCTCGAGCGCGTCGCGCAGGGCGGCCTCGGCGAGGTCGAGGTCCCCCCCGGCGAGCGCGGCGACGCCCTCGCCGTGACGGCCCGCCGCGACGGAGCCTGCGGCCCCGCGCTGGCGGGCGCGCTGCGCGAGGAGCGCGGCCGCGTGGCCCACCTCGCCGGCCGTCGCGTCGCAGAGCAGGTCGCGATCCCAGAGGACGAGGTGGAGCGGGACGGGGTGCTCCGGGGCGAGGTCCTGGCGGGAGGAGCGCGCGCTGTCGCCGGTCGCGTCGTCGGGCGGGCGCAGCGGGTCGCCGAGCGTCGCGCGGGCGAGGGCCACGAGGTCGGCGGCGCGGGCGGCGAGGTCCGCGTCGCCCGTGTCGCTGGCGCGCTCGAGGCACCCCTGGGCGGCCGCGAGCGCGTCGGCGGGGCGGCGCTCGTGCCAGAAGAGCTGCGCGCGCACGTGCAGGAGCGCCGCCGCCTCCTCGCCCTGCGCGTCCACCGCGTGGAGGCCGTCCTCGAGCTCGGCGTTCGCCGCGCGGAGCAGGCCCGCGGAGGCGAGCGAGATCGCCGCGAGGCGGTGGGCGCGGGCCCGCTGCTCGGGGCTGGGGCGGAAGCCGCCTCCGTCCTCGAGGTGGGCCGCGCCGGAGAAGGAGCGCGCCGCTCCGGCGAGCTCGCCGAGGCCGAGCTGGACGCGGCCGACCGCGTCGAGGAGCTCGAGCTCCTGCGGCCCGTCCGCGCCGGAGCGCTCGAGCAGGTCGAGCGCCTCGGTGTAGAAGGCGAGCGCCTCGCGGAGCCCGGCGCGCGCCGCGGCGCGGTGGCCGGCGGCGACGAGGTGGACGACGGCGCGGTCGGGATCGCCGGCGCGGCGGCGGTGCCAGGCGAGCGCCTCGGAGGGGAGCTCGCCGCCCGCGGGGAGCGCCGCCTCCAGCCCGTCGGCGAGCGCGCCGTGCAGCGCCGCGCGGCGCGCGGGGGAGAGGCCGTCGTAGACGGCGTCGCGCACGAGCGCGTGGTGGAAGCGGTACCCCGCGCCGTCCTCGTCGAGGAGGCGCGCCTCGAGGCAGCCGTCGAGCGCGGTGAGCGCCTCGTGCGCCGTGAGGCCGGAGACGGGCCGCACGAGCTCGAAGTCGAAGCGCGCCCCCGCCACGGCGGCGGCGGCGAGCAGCGCCTCCGCGCGCGCGCCGAGCCGCTCGACGCGGGTGCGGATGGCCGCGGAGGGATCGGTGGGGAGCGACGGCCCGCCCGACTCGCGCTGCGCCCGCACGACCTCCTCGGTGAGGAGCGGCGAGCCGTCCGTGATCCGATAGAGCTGCGCGACGGTCGCCTCGGGCGGCGGCTCGCCGAGCAGGTCCGCCACCTGCTCCCGCGTGGCGGCGAGCCCGAGGCGCGGGATGCGGACGCCGCGAGCCAGGCGCGCGCAGTCGAGGTGCGCGAGCGCCATCTGGATGGGCGTCCCGGCGTGGATCGCCGCCTCGTTGCAGGTGGCGACGATCATGAGCCTCAGCGCGCGCGCGTCGCGGGCGAGGAGGTGGAGGACGTTCAGCGACGACTCGTCCGCCGCGTGCACGTCGTCGAGGAGGAGGTAGATGGGGCGCCCCTCCGCGACCGCCCCGAGCGCCTGCTCCACCGCCTCGAAGATGCGGAGCCGCACCTCCTCGCCGGCGATCCCCGGCCCCGGCGCCGCCCCCGCGAGCGGGTTCGCGAAGGCGGGGTTCGCGCGGGCCTCCTCGGCGAACGCGTCGGCGAAGAGACCGTACGGCGCGCCGCCGCCGGTGGCGATGCCGCACAGCACCGCCGCCCCGCGGGCCTGGGCGAGCCGGGCGCCCTCCACCGCGAGCCGCGTCTTCCCGACCCCGCGCTCCCCGAGGAGCATGAGCGTCCCCGAGCCCTGCTCGAGCAGCGACTCGAGGAGCAGCACCACCGGCCCGCGCCCGCGCACCGGGGGCGGGTCGGTCGTCCCGAGCAGCCGCCGGGCGGCGCGGCGCGCGCCGTCGAGCGCCGGCCGCGCCTGGGTCGGCCCGACCTCGCCGTGCTGGATCGCGGTCCACAGCGCGCGGGTCTCGTCCGACGCGCCGGACCGCCCCGCGGCGCGCAGCGCGCTGTCGCACGCGTCGTACTGGCGGAGCGCCTCCGCCCGCCGGCCGGTCTCGGCGAGGAGGCGCATGACGAGCCGGTGCGCCTCCTCGGCGGCGGGATCCACCTCGAGCACGCGGCGGAGGAGCGGGACGGCGGCGCCGGCGTCTCCCCGCCCGGCGGCGTCGCGCGCGAGCGGCAGCGCCACGTCCACGAAGCGGCTCCGGAGCTCCGCGCGCCGCCCCTGCAGCCACGGAGAGTCGAGATCCTCCGGCGAGAGATCCCCGCGGTAGAGCGCGACAGCCTGCGCCCAGCGCTCGGGACCGCCCGCGGCGGCCGCCTCCTCGAACGCGTCCACGTCCACCCAGACGTCCGGCCGGAGCGCGAGCTGGCCGCGCTCGATGTCCACCCAGCGGCCGCCGAGGATCTGGCGGAGGTCGTAGAGCGCGCGGTGAAGGTTGTTCGCGCCGCTCGCGGGGTCCTTGTCGGGCCAGAGCGCCTCGATGGCCGCGTCGCGACTCAGGGCGCGGCCCGGCGCGAGCGCGACGAGCTTCAGCAGGTCGGCCGGCCGCCGCCGTCGCCACGCCTGGGCGGGGATGGGCGCGTCCGCGCGGACCACCTCGAACCGCCCGAGGAGGTGGAGCTTCAGCATCGACACTGCGAGAACCCCCTGGGGCCGAGAGGCTAACAGAACTCCGGGGCACGCGGTTGATCCCCGGCTAGATTGTGACCGCATGCGCTACCGGCTCTCGCTCCCCGAACCGCACTCCCATCTCTTCCACGTCGAGGCGATCCTCGAGCGGCCCGGCGCCACGCCCGAGCTCGCGCTCCCGGTCTGGACGCCCGGCAGCTACCTGGTGCGCGAGTTCGCGCGCCACCTCGAGGGCGTGGAGGCCGACGACGGCCAGGGCCGCCGTCTCACGATCGAGCGACTCGACAAGCAACGCTTTCGCGTGGACGCGGGCGGGGCGGAGCGGGTGGTGGTGCGCTACCGGGTCTACGCGAACGAGCTCACGGTGCGGACCTGCCACCTGGACGGGACGCACGGCTACCTGAACGGCGCGGCGGTGTTCCTCTACGCGCCGGGGCGCGAGCGCGAGCCGCACGTCCTCGAGATCTCGCCGCCGGAGGGCTGGTCGGTCGCGACGGCGCTCCCGGGCGGGCCGACGACGTTCACGGCGCGTGACTACGACGAGCTCGCCGACTCCCCGGTGGAGATCGGCCGCCACCGCGTCGTGCCGTTCACCGCCCTCGGCAAGCCGCACGAGATCGCCATCTGGGGGCGGGGGAACGTCGAGGAGGCGAAGCTCGCGGAGGACACCCGGCGAATCGTCGAGACGCTCGGGGGGCTCATGGGCGGGCTCCCCTACGAGCGCTACCTGTTCATCCTCCACCTCACCGAGAAGCGGCGCGGCGGCCTCGAGCACGCGAGCTCGACGACGCTCAACGTGGGCCGGATGCAGTTCTTCCCGCGCGACGCGTACGAGGAGACGCTGGGCCTCTTCGCGCACGAGTTCTTCCACCTCTGGAACGTGAAGCGCATGCGGCCCGCGGCGCTCGTGCCGTTCGACTACGGGCGCGAGCAGTACACGCGGCTCCTGTGGTGGTTCGAGGGCGCCACGTCCTACTACGAGGGGCTCGCGCTCGCGCGCGCCGGCCTCCTCGACGCGGGGCGGTATCTCCGGAACCTCGGCCGCGCGCTCACCCAGCTCGAGCGCACGCCCGGGGCGAGAAAGATGAGCGTCCAGGAGGCGAGCTTCCTCGCGTGGGTGAAGCACTACCGGCCGGACGAGAACAGCGGGAACAGCGCCATCTCCTACTACCTGAAGGGCGAGCTCGTCGCGCTCGCGCTCGACCTCGCGCTGCGCCGGGCGGGGTCGTCGCTCGACGCGCTCCTGCGCGCGCTCTACGCGCGTCACGAGGGGCGCGGCCTGCCGGAGGACGGCGTCGAGCAGGCGGCGGCGGAGCTCCTCGGCGCGGACGCGGCGCGGCGCTTCTTCGATCGCCAGGTGCGCGGCACGGAGCCGCTCGACCTCGACCTCGAGCTCGTCGGCCTGCGGCTCCGGCGCCGCGCGGCCCAGGGGCTCGACGACAAGGGCGGCACGCCTCCGAAGAACGGCGACGAGCGTCCCGCGCCCGGCTGGGCCGGCTTCGAGCTCGCCCAGGGGCCGAAGCTCGCGGTGGCGTCGGTGCAGGAGGGGAGCCCGGCGCACCGGGCCGGCCTCTACGCCGAGGACGAGCTCGTCGCCGAGGGCGGGTTCCGGCTGGACCGCGCCGCGCTGTGGGACCGGCTCGGCGAGAGGGGGCCGGGCGGCTCGCTCCGCCTCACCGTGTTCCGGCGGGACGAGTTCGTCGAGGTGACCGTGCCGCTCGCCCCGTGGCCCGAGGACACCGTCTGGCTCGAGCCGGTGGAGGGTGCGAGCGAGGCGCAGCGGACGGCGTTCGAGGAGTGGTCGGGGACGCGCTGGCCGGGGAAGTAGCCCGCTTCATCGTCCGGGAATCACGTTCGATTTTGCGCCCCGAGCGCGCGCGGGCCCGACGCCGTCCGAGCGCGGCCGCCGCGCGCTCGAGGCCACGTTCCGGCAAGGTCCGTCGCCCCCGGCGAGGCCCTCCCGCCCCGCGACGGCGGCGCGCCCGCGCTCCCGGCGGGAGTGCGCTATATGGGCGGGCATGGACTCCAACTCGACCTTCGCCGAGCGCCGCCGGGCGGCCGCCGAGCAGATGGCACGCCAGGGGGGCGGCGTGATGCTCCTCCCGGCCGCCGAAGAGAAGCTCCGGAACGCGGACACCGAGTACCTCTTCCGCCAGGACAGCGACTACCACTACCTCGTCGGCCTCGACGAGCCGGAGGGCTGCGCGGTCCTCGTGGCGTCGCCTGCGGGCGAGGCGAAGCTCGTCCTGTTCGTGCGGCCGCGCGACCGCGAGAAGGAGATCTGGAACGGCCGCCGCGCCGGGGTCGAGGGCGCGAAGGAGCAGTACGGCGCCGACGAGGCGTACCCGGTCGCGGAGCTGGAGGCGAGGCTGCCGGCGCTCGTCGAGGGCGCGGAGACGCTCTGGTTCCGCGTCGGCCAGGATGCGCCGTGGGACGCGCGGCTCGCGCGCGTCCTCAACGAGCTGCGGAAGGGCGCGCGCCTCGGCAAGCGCCCGCCGCGCGCCATCGTGGACCCCGGCCGCATCCTCCACGAGCAGCGCCTCGTGAAGGGGCCCGACGAGCTCCGGCGGCTCCGCAAGGCCGCCGAGATCACCGCCGAGGCGCACATGGCGGCCATGCGCGACGGGCAGCCCGGCCGGCGCGAGCACCAGGTGCAGGCGGAGATCGAGTACGCGTTCCGCCGCCGCGGCGGGTCGGGCCCCGGCTACGGGACGATCGTGGCCGCCGGCGCGAACTCGACCATCCTCCACTACCGCGCCGGCCCCGAGCTCCTGAAGGACGGCGACGTGTGCCTGGTGGACGCGGGCGGCGAGTACGAGCTCTACACGGCGGACGTGACGCGCACGTTCCCGGTGTCGGGCGAGTTCACGAAGGCGCAGCGCGAGCTCTACGAGCTCTGCCTCGACGTGCAGAAGCAGGCCATCGAGGCGGTGAAGCCGGGCACGAACCTCGACGCGATCCACGACCTCGCGGTGCGGAAGCTCACCGAGGGCTTCATCTCGCTGGGCCTGTTGCAGGGCAGCGCCGACGAGCGGATCGCCGACAAGGCGTTCCGCAAGTACTACATGCACCGGACCAGCCACTGGCTCGGCATGGACGTGCACGACGTCGGCGACTACTACGTGGACGGCAAGCCGCGGGCGCTGGTGCCGGGGATGGTGCTCACCATCGAGCCGGGCATCTACGTCTCCGCGGACGACGAGAGCGCGCCGGAAGAGCTGCGCGGCGTCGGCATCCGCATCGAGGACGACGTGCTCGTGACGCCCGAGGGCCACGATAACCTGACCGCCGCGGTGCCGAAGGAGGTCGCGGAGGTCGAGGCGGTGTGCGTGCGGTAGCGGTGGCACCGCGTCACGCGTTCACGCGAACTCGCGCCGCGCCGCCCATGCGGTAGGCTCCGGCTGCTCCCAGGACCCTTCACCGGGAGCGACGGAGCCGCCGCAATGCTGACGCTCGCCGCCGCCGTCCTCCTCGCCGCCGCGCAGCCCGTCCAGTCCGGGCAGCGGGTCCAGCTCGTGGCCGCCCGGCCGGCACAGCCGGTCGTGCCCGTGGCCGCGCAGCCGGCCCAGCCCGCCCGGCCGGTCGCGCAACCGGCCCCGGCCGCTCGGACCGAGCCTGTCGAAGCCCAAGGGACGGACCCTTCGGCCCGCTACGACGCCGCCATGGCGCTGCTCCTCGACGGCAAGCTCGAGGAGGCCGCGCGCGCGTTCGACGCGGTGGCGGCCACCCCCGGCGCCGGCCCACTCGCCGACCGCGCGCGCACGCTCGCCGAGGTGAGCCGCGCGCTCGCCGCTCGCGGGCACTTCGAGCTCCAGGAGCCGCGCCTCGAGCGCCGGCGTCCCGCCCGTCTGGACCGGAGCGGCCGCGCCGAGCTCGCGTTCTTCGGCACGACCTACGGCATCTGGACCGGCGTCGCGACCGGCCTCCTCGCCGAGGCCGACGACGGCCGCGCCTACCTCGCGCTCGCCATCGCCGGCGGCGTGGGCGGGCTCACGCTCGCGATCCTGCCCACCCGCCACGCCGCGATGCCCGAGGGCCGCGCCCAGGCGATCGAGTCCGCCACGAGCTGGGGGACGTTCAACGGCGGCCTCATCGCCGCGCTCGCTGACGCGGACGGGAAGGGGGTCGTCGGCGCGACGCTCGGCACGGGCCTCGCCGCGCTCGGCACCACGGTGCTCCTGACGCGCGACCGGAGCCCGTCCTCGGGCGCCGTGGCGCTCACGAACAGCGGCGGCATCTGGGGGCTCGTGACGGGCGGGCTCACGCTCGCGATCCTGGACGACGCGAGCGCCACGACCGCCCAGGGCGTGCTGCTCGCCACCACCGACGCCGGCCTGCTCGCGATGGCGCTCGTCGCGCGACGCGTCGAGATGAGCCGCGGCCGGTCACTCCTCATCGACGCGGGCGGGCTCCTCGGCACGCTCGCCGGCGTGTCGGTGCCGGCGTTCGCCAACGCGGAGAACGGTCACGCGATCGGCGCGGCGGGCCTCGCCGGGATGGCGGTCGGGCTCGCCGCGGGGGCGTACCTCTCGCGCGGCTGGGACGAAGATCCGGACCAGGCGGCCGCCGCGCGCGCCGAGGGTGCGATGGCGGCGCCGATGGTGGCGCGGCTCGAGGGTGGCGGGTTCTCGGCGGGGGTGGCAGGACGGTTCTGATGTAGGTGCGGTCGCAGCCTTGCCGCTCGTTGACCCGCTGTGTACCCTCGCGCGCCGTATCCCAGCGTGAACGCCGGGACGCGCGCCGTTGCCGGCGCGGGGAGGGGAACATGCGGCGGATCTCGGCGCTCGGCCTCGCGGCCGTGCTCGCGGCGGCGTGCAGCGGCGGCAGCGGTGGCGGCGGCGCGAAGCCGGCGGCGACCCTCGTCTCCATCGCGGTGACGCCGGCGACGGCGGTGACCGTGGCGGGCGCGACCGTGAAGCTCACCGCGACCGGCGCCTACGACGACGGCAGCAAGCGCGACGTGACCGCCGAGGCGAGCTGGACCTCGCTGAACGGCGGCACCGCGCAGGTGTCGGCGGGCGTCGTGACGGGGATCACCGCGGGGACCGCGACCATCACCGCCGCGATCGGGACCATCCAGGGGACGGCGCTCGTCACCGTGGACACGCCGACGTTCGTCTCCGTGCGGATGGATCCCGTGAGCGCGGTGATCTCCGCGGGCCAGTCCGCCTCGCTCCGCTGCCTCGGCATCACCGACGGCGGGACGGAGATCGACGTGACCGCGGCCGCCGTGTGGACGAGCGCCGATCCGCTCGTCGCCACGGTCTCGCGCGGCGTCGTCTCGGGCGTGAAGGTCGGCGGCACGGACGTGCGCGCCACCTACGCCGGGTTCTCCGCGCAGGCGCACGTCACCGTGGAGGCGGCGTCGCTCGCGTCGCTCCTCCTCGGCGTGCCCCCGACGTTCACCCTCGCCGCGGGCGACGCGCTCGACGTGCGCGTGTTCGCCGTCTACTCGAACGGTGGCCTGCGCGACGTGACGCTCCTCGCGGACTGGTCCTCGAGCGCGCCGGCGACGGCCGCGGTGTCGAGCGTCGCCCAGACCGCGGGGCGCCTCGACGCGCTCGCGGCCGGCGCGGCGACGATCACGGCCTCCTTCGGCGGCAAGACCGCCTCGGCGGAGCTCACCGTCGCCTCCGACTCCGTGATCTTCGTCCTCGTCCAGCCGGTGCCCTCGCCGCTGCCGGTCGGCATCGGCTACCCGCTCCGCGCCACCGCGCTCCACGCGGACGGCACCACCGCCGACGTGACCGCGCTCGCGACCTGGTCCTCCGACTCGAGCGTCGTGACCGTGGCCGCGGGCGGAGTCGCAACGATGGTCGCGGGCGGGGTCGCCGTCGTGAGCGCGAGCTACGGAGGCGCAGTCGGGCGCGCGGCCGTGACCGTCACCGGCGACGCGCCGACAGGGCTCGCGATCGACACGACCGCCATCGCCATGGGCCTCGGCGACTACACCTGGCCACCGCCCAACGTGACGCTGAGCTACGCGAATGGCTCGAGCTACGACGTCTCGAGCGCGGCGACGTTCTCGGTCGTCGATCCGGCCGTCGGCATCGTGGAGAAGGGATGGTGGGGCGATACCGTCGTCCGGGCCGTGGGCCTCGGGACGACCACCCTGGAGGCGCGCTACGCGGGGCTCTCCGCCACGGCGAGCGTCCAGGTGACCGCGCCGCTGTCGTTCGCCCTCGACGCTCCCGCGTCGGTGCCGGCGGGCGTGAGCTGGAGGGTGAAGGCGCAGACCCGCGTGCAGGGGAAGTACGTCGTCGAGACGGAGGACGTGTCGAGCTACGCCGAGTGGTCCTCGAGCGACCCGGCGGTGATCGCCATCTCGAACGCGCCCGGCACGAAGGGCACCGCCACGGTGGTCGGCTCCGGGAGCACGACGCTGTCCGCGTCCTTCGGCGGGATGACGGCGACGAAGACGGTGACGGTGCTCGGGCCGCTCGCCTCGATCACCATCTCCCCGGCGTCGCTCCTCGTGCCGTCGGGCGTCACCCGCCAGCTGAGCGCGACGGCCCGCCTCGCCGACGGCCGCACCACCGACGCGACGACCCTCGTCACCTGGCGCTGCGACCGCGTCATCGGCTCGGTGAACGGCGGCAGCTTCTGGTCGTCGAGCCCCGGCACGGGCGAGATCACCGCCGCGATCGGCGACGTCTTCGGCTCCGCGACCGCGACGGTCGTGCGCGAGCCGTCCCAGTTCGGCGGGCTCGTCATCCGCCCCGCGGTCGCGTACGGGGACAAGCTGCCGGTGGGGCACACCGGACAGCTCCGGGCCATGTACGTGTACTCGGTCGGCGGCTGGAACGTGGAAGTCCCGGTGCAGGGCGAGGTGACGTGGACGAGCGAGTCGCCCGCGGTCGCCGCGTTCGACGATCCCGCGAACCCGGGCCGGGTCCATGCGCTCGCCGCCGGCAGCGTCTACGTGCGGGCCGCCACGACGAGTCCGTCGGGCCTGCCGATGCAGGCGTCGACGCAGCTCTCGGTCGTGACGCCCACGGCGCCCCTCGAGCTCGCGCCGGTCACGGTCCCGCTCGGTGGCTCGGCGGCGCTCCGCCTGGCCGTGCCGCTCGCGACCAGCACCGCCTCGGCGACGTCGTTCGCGACCTTCGAGTCGAGCGATCCGTCGGTCCTCGAGGTGCGCGGGTCGACGGTGGTCGCGCGGAAGCTCGGCTCGGTCGAGCTCCGCGCGCGCCTCGACGACGTGACGGTCGTGGCGCAGGGCACCGTCGTGCCGGCGGCGCCGAAGGCCCTCTTCGTGGCGCTCCCGTACCAGCTCACGGTGGGCGACAAGACGGCGCCGGGCGCCTTCCTGGAGCTCGACAGCGGCGACTACGTGGACGTGACCAAGCTCTCGACCTGGGCGTGCTCGACTCCCGCCGTCGCGTCGCTCACGTGGACGCCGGGCACGGCGCCCGACCTGCAGGCGATCGCCGAGGGGATGGCGACGCTCGACGCGAGCTGGAGCGGTTTCGTCGGGACGGACAGCGTCCCGGTGGTCGGCGCCGCAGCGGAGCCGGCGGCGGTGAGCCTGCGCTTCGATCCTCCGACCTACGAGCTCCCCGTGGGCGGAAGCCTGACGATGCAGCTCCGCGCGACGCTCTCGAGCGGCGGCACCGTCACCGCGACCGGCGCGCAGATCACCGTGTCGCCCGCGGACGTCGCCACGGCGACGTACTCCGGCTCCTACGGCACCATCACCGGCCAGAAGCTCGGGAGCGCGGTCGTCACCGCCACGTGGGGCGGGCAGACGGCGACGGCGATCGTGAACGTCACGCACACCGTCGGCGAGTTCGGGCTGTTCGCGCCGGACAGCGGGCCCCTCGGGCTCCACCCGTACGAGCGCCTGTACCTCAACACCTACGAGAATGTGGGCTTCGCCGAGCTCGAGAAGACGCTGGCGTGGGCCTCGTCGAACCCGGCGGTGGTGAAGGTGGTCGCGCCCGGGGTCGTCGAAGCGGTCGCCCCGGGCACCGCGATCGTCACCGCTGCCTCCGGGCTGCAGGTGTGGCCCTTGCCCATGACGGTGTCGAGCTCCCCCCTCGATCGCCTGGAGCTCGCGGGCGTCGCGCCCACGGTACCCGTCGGCTCGAGCTACCGGTTCCGCGCGACCGCCCGTTTCGCGGACGGCGCGTCGCTTGACGTGTCGAGCCGCGCGACGTGGTCGAGCGCCGACCCGACGATCGTCGAATTCGACCCTGCGGCGCCCGGAAAGCTCTCCGCGAAGCGCGCCGGAACCGTGCGCATCGAGGCCCGGCTCGACGGCAAGACGGAGTCCGCGGAGGTGACGGTTTTCTAGCGGGAGCGGCGGGCCGAGCCGGCCCGCGCTTCCCCCTTGACACCCTCTCGGCACTCCAGTATCTACGCCGCCTTACGTCGGTCCGAGGTCTTCCCGGGGCCTGGAATCCGTCCGACGGAGCGCATCATCGGGGAGTGGCTCAGCCTGGTAGAGCACTTGGTTCGGGACCAAGGGGTCGCAGGTTCAAATCCTGTCTCCCCGACTCTTTAAGTACCTGACGGCTCAGGGGTTCTTCTAGGACCCCTGGGCCGTCTCCCTTACGGCTCCCCGCGCTTCCCGGTTCAGCAGCTCAATGGCTGCAGACTTGGCCGACGGCGACAGGTGCATGTAGCGCATCGTCGTCGTCACGCTGGTGTGGCCGGCCAGTTCCTTGATGGCGAGCGTCGGAGCGCCAGCCATCGCGAGCCGAGAGCAGAAGGTGTGGCGGAGGATATGCAGCCCTCCCGTCACCTTGAGCCCGGCGTGCCTCTGAGCCCGCCGCATCCACTTCGCCAGGAGGACGCCGGTCACCTTCTCGTGGCCGTCGTCGCGCCAGAGGACTCGGTCGCCGCGAAGGTGGCGGTTCGCGACTAGCGCGTCCCTGAGCCGCTCGGTCATGTTGACCTGGCGCTCGCGGCCGCCCTTCGGGAGCGTCACCTGGCCCTTCCACTCCGACCGGCGCACGTGCTGGGTGCCCCTCTTCGTGTCGCAGTCGTTCTGCTCCAGGCCGATGATCTCTCCGCGGCGAAGGCCGGCATCGCCGGCCAGGAGCACGAGCAGCTCGATACGGGGGTCGACCTTGCGTGCCGTCTCGACGAGCTGCTCGTAGTCGCAGGACTCGTAGAAGTCGACCGTCGGAACGGTCGTCTTCAGCAGCTTGATCGAGCAGGGAAGGGCGGAGATGACGCCCCATTCCTTCGCGGCCTTGAGCATCGTGCTGAGCGTGACGAGGACGTTGTTGACCGTCTTCGGGCTCAGGTGCTTCAGGTCGGCCTTGAGCTTCGCCACGTCCGAATCGCGAACGTCGTCGAGCCTGCGGTCCCCGAACCTCGGCTTCACGTACAAGTCGAGGACCGCCTTCTTCTGAGCGATGGTCGACGGCTTGAGGCGGCTCGCCTCACAGTGCTCCTCGATGTACCGCGCGCGGAACTCCTCGAACGTCGGGACGGCCGCGCGCGGTGTCTCTTCTGTGCTCCTCCTCCCGCCTCGCGCGAGGACTTCTGCCTCGCGCTGCTGCGCCCATCGAAGGGTGCCGCTCTTCGACGTGACGGGGGACTTCACGCGCTCTCGCACGCGAGTTCCGTCGGGCATGGTGATGCGGATGTCCACTTCGAATCCCTGCTTCCCGTTTCTCTTCCACTCCTTGATTCGCACCATCGTCGGCTGTCCTCTCCGGCGACGACGCACGCTCTCGGGCTTCCCGCTCAACAGCCTTCGCCCACTCCGGGCGCGTGTCCATCCGCATTGTCTTCGGCTTCACGGCAGCACCTCGCTCACGGCGACGCACGTTTCGAGGCCGACCTGCCTGCAAACCCGCTCGACCAGCTCAACCATTTCCTCCAGGTGTGCGCGGCAAACGTCCATCGCGCTGAAGTCGCCCCGTCTAAGAGTGAAGCAGGCGTCAGGGTGGCAATCGGGCGAGTCGCAGCGTGCGACCTCTCCGCGCCACATCCGTAGCGCCGCGTCCGACATGGAGCGGAGGAATGAGTCATATTCCTCGGTCGTGACCGCCACCGCCAAGCCCCTCGCCGTCGCGTACCTGCGGGTGTCCACCGCCGAGCAGACCACGGCCAACCAGCGGGAGGAGGTCGTGCGCCTCGCCGGGGCTCGGGGCTACCGCGTTGAGGTCGTTGAGGAGACGGGCTCCGCGGTCAAGCGGCGGCCCGCCCTCGACGCCGTCATGGACCGCGCGCGCCGTGGCGAGGTGCGTGCCTTGGTCGTCGTCGCGCTCGACCGCATCGACAGGGACCACGTCGCGATCGTCGCTCGCGTCGCCGAGCTGGACCGCGTCGGATGTGCCGTCATCTCTGTGCGCGAGCCTTGGACCGACACCTCGGGGCCGACGCGCGGCCTACTCGTGAGCGTGTTCGGGTGGGTCGCCGAGCAGGAACGCCGAGTCCTCATCGAGCGCACGAAGGCAGGCATCGCCCGCGCGCGCCGCGAGAACAAGAAGCTGGGCCGCCCGTCGGTGATGCTGCCCTGCGACGTGGAGAAGGCGAAGGGGATGCGGGCGAAGGGGGCGACGTGGGTCGAGGTCGGCGCGGCGCTCGACGTCAATGCGGACACGGTCCGCCTCGCCTCCAAGAACTGGTGAGCGTCGCAGATCACGAGGGCCACGCGCTCGCCATCGTGCGGGCCATGGCCCTCGCTGCGTAGGGCTCTCGCGCATGACAGCCCGCGAACGCCTCGGCCGCCCCCCTTCCTCGATCCTGCTGGGCGACGAGACCCCTGGTACGGCCCAGGAACGGGCCCGGCATGCCCGATGACCCTCGTCCGGATGGCGGTTCGACTCCAGACCCATGTTACTGTTGGTCCGTGTCGCGCCGAGCGAGGGCCAGCAGCTCGTCGAGGCCGCAATTGCAGGGGATGAGCTTCCCGTCCTTGTCGAAGGTCCGGCCGCGGAGTCGGTGTACGCAGCGAACCCGCGCAGCAACACGGCGGTCGTCATCGGCTGGAGATCAACGCCCGGCCGGGCGGCGGCAAACGGAACAGGGTTCCTTCGTCTGCCGACCGCAGGATGGTACGTCCGCGGTTCGTGAAAATTCTGCTCTCAACAGGAGGAAACCGGGATGTCGACTGCGCAGCCTGAGGGACGAGTCGGTTCAGCCGATCGCACGCTTCTCCTCGAGATCGAGGGCGAAGGAGGATTCTTCGACGTCCTCGACCATCGCGATCTTGGGACGACGTGCCACATTCGACTGACGTACGAGAATGCCCAGAGGCTGAAGCTGTTCATCGGCAACAGAGGAACGCTGACCGTCGATGATGGGACCGTGTTCATCCACGAACTCGAGATCGTAGCGGTCACACCAGAATCTGGCGAGGCGAAGGCGAACATCACGGGTTAGCAGTCTGCGCTCCCGTCGTGGAGCAGAGTGGCGGCGAGCCACATCGCCTATCTGCCGGAGGTCCTCGAGCCTAAGGCGAGTCTCCGCCCGAAAATGAAACGTCCCGGGACCGCGCGGCGGCGGTGCCCGGGACGGAGCAGAACTCGGCGTGCTCAGGCGCTCACGTTACGGGGGCTGCATGGGATGCCTCCTCGCAAGCAGCCGCCCCCTGCGCGGCCGGCTTGCAACGAGGCGGTTCGAGAGGCACAATGCGGGTTGGTTCAGGACCCGGTGCCCCCCCAAGGGGCCTCTTGGTTGTCTTGAAGAAGGGGCTCATCGGCGTTGGCGCGCCGGTGGGCCTCTTCGGCTTTCTGCCTCTCACCCGTCCGACCTGTACTTCGCGGGGCGGCCGGGCAGGTAGGACGCTAGCCGATGGCATCGCTGGGCGCAAGCCCGTCCGCTGTGCAGCCTGGCGGACTCCGTAAAACCGGCTACTTACGTGATGTCACGCATGGGGATGGCCGCATCGCCCCCATACCTCCGCCCGCATTCCCGGCGGCGGAACCTCGGACCCTCGGAAACAGGAAATCTGGAAACCGGATACGTGGGAAACGGTTAAGCGAGCTAACAGGTTGATCTTGCGATGTACGTGTGTCCACACAGAAGCAGATAAGCGCCAAGCATGTTGACGGGAGTGCTAGCTAACGTCAGAATGCCTGCGACTCGATCGCTCGGAGGTTCGCGTGGCGAAAGTTAGGAGCGCCCGACGCCGCGAAGGGCTTCGGAAGGAACTCTGGCCCGATGGTGGCCGCGAGATGTGGCGCGGCCCCATGAAGGAGAAGGGGTGGAGCGCTGTCCCTCGGACGCTGTCCGTTGTCCTGTGCGCGCTGCAGGACCGCGACGTGCGAGGGGCGGTGGATCTTTCGCGCGTCTACGTTGACCTCTGGACGCGAACGTTCGACGAGGGGTTGATCGAGATTCCCGATGAAGCCGAGGCAGCGTGGCTTTCGGGCTTCGCGAAAAATCGGACGCGCTCATGGCGCGAGCGCGTCCGTCACCTGGAGCGACTTGGCTTCATCAAGGTGTTCTCGGACGCAGTCCACGACATCGCCGCGATCGGGCTCATTCATCCTCACATCGCGATGATGCGACTGCGCCGGCAGGGAAGGGTGAACGACGGCATCTGGGCGCTGTACACGAAGAAGCTGGATGCCGCCGCCGGCAGCGCCCCCGTGCCCCCCGAGGACGAAGCGCAGGACACGACGCATGCGGACCAGCGACCGTCCGCCGAGTCGCACGGGTCGGGCATACGGCCACCCGGTCGCGTCGTTGAAGTCTGAGTCGTCCGGTCTGCCGTCACTCATCGTGACGATCGGCACCGTACTTCGCTCGTTCTGAGCCGCTGTTCAGGTTCGCTCGCACCGCTCGGGAGGGCGCACGCCCCCTCGTCGCATGCGGCGCGAACTCGTATCGTCCCGCGCTACTCCGGCGGGCGCACCGGGCGCCGGGTCTTGACCTGGGCGAACGGAATGACATTGGTCGGCCCGGTGATGGTCGGTGGCGCCAAATCCGGGGCGATCTTCGCCAGCACCTCATCTGTCCACCCGAGCCGACGCACGACGTCCTCGCGTGTGACGCCTTGGTCCTCGAGGACCTTGAACGCCAGCGATACGATTTCGGGCACCTCGTCGGGCGGCTCCGCTGTCTCACCGCGGTGCATCCCCCGCGAGTAATACTGCTTAAAGGCAGCTTGGTACTGCGCCGGCGAGATCAGGCGAAGGTCATATGCTCGCCGCACGATGGCCGCGATACTCGACTGCCATCGCATCTTCATCGGAATCAGCGCCTCTAACCGCACGCGCCCGGCGCCCGGCCGCGGGAACTCACGGCTGAACGCTGCGCGAGGCATCAAGAATGCGCTGGCGAATCGATCTGCCTGCGCCTCCTCCTCGTAGGACCCGTGGTCAAGCCCGCCATGCATCACCAAGTGCCCGCACTCGTGGCCCTTGTCGTGGCGTGAGCGCGACGTGCTGCCCTTGTCCGTGTTGAGCACGATGACGCCGCGGTCGCCCGCCCGGGAGAAGGCGTCAATCTTGCCAGCGCTCGCGGCGAATCGGGCGATGACAATGCCGGCGCGCTCCAGCACGCGGGTCACGTTCTTGATAGGCGTGTCGAGCCGTAGCTTCCAGTGCTCGCGCACTCGCTCGGCCGCCGTCTCGATGTCCTCGACGGTCTTCACCCGAATCGAGGGCACGTCGTAGGGCGGCAACCGCACCGACGCGTCGAGTAGCCCGACCAACTCGTTGAACAAGGTGCCGGACGCCAGAACCTTGTTGCGCACCCCCATCGGCGTCGTCTTGCGCCTGCGGAAGTAGCACTCGTCGTCGCGGAACTCGGTGGGAGCGGGGGCGTAGAAGAATGACACGTCGAACCCGAGCACCTGCGCCATCTTCTCGACGATGGTGTCGCTCGGCTGCCGCACACCGTTCTCGGCCTGCGAGATTGACGCGTGTGTGACCTCGACGCGGGCTCCTAGCTCAGACTGGCTCAACCCGCCGAACACGCGAGCCAGTCGCAGGCGGTCGCCCGAAAATGCTTGGGTGCTACTCGGCATCATTCGTCTTCCGTCTCGGTCTTGCGGGCCGCCGGGGGCTTCGGCCCGACGTTCGGCTGGTCGAGGTCCGGTGCCTCGGGGAGGTCACCACCGAGGGGCGCGAGCGGCGTCACGACGTCGGTGAGGTCGATGTCCCAAGACTGCAGCGTCTTCCCGTCGGGGCCGACGCGGGCGAAGGCGACGCGGAAGACCTCCTTCGTCAGCGGGTCGTCCTGAAAGTAGAGCCGCAGGGCGGACCCGAGCATGTCGCCCGGGGCGCGCTGCGGCTCCAACGTTTCCATGAAGACGAACGCCTTCTGCTTCAGCACCATCTCAGGCTGGAGCTCCCGCGTGGTCCGCGGGTTCGGGTCGTCGGGGTCGGTACGGTGAAACTTGACCGGGACACCCTCGACGAGCAGGAGGAAGTAGTTGCCGCTCTCGTAGTACTTCAGCCATTCCACCTCGCCCGCCAGTCGGCGGAACGCCTCGCATCCGCGCTCGAAGGTGCGCGTGCCAAGGCTGAGGTTCCTCTCTCCGGACTCGGCGTCGTGGAGATCGAGCGCGGCGCGGCGCACGCGGACGATGACGCTGGCCAGCGCCTTCAGGCGTTCGGCCGTAAACGCGGGGTGGAACTGGCTGGGCTCGTTCATGCCCTCCAAGCCTAGACGGTCGGCGAGAATAGTCAACGGAAAATGTAACCGACTCGGACACGGCGACGGTAACCGGGCCGCTCCCCGCCTTGCGTGGCAAACGGCCGCAGGTCGTGCGGGCGCCACCTGCCGGTACGGCCCGCGTCAGTACCGCCTGTAGACTCCTGGTCCGTGCGCCTCTACCGAGTAGAGATCGAGCGTTTCCGCGGAATCCGACACCTACGCTGGTCGCCGGGCGGGGGGGTGGCGTGTCTTGTTGGGCCCGGTGACTCTGGGAAGACGACAATCCTGGACGCGATCGACCTGCTGCTCGCTCCTCGCTGGAACGCTGCGTTTGACGACTCCGACTTCCTCGGCGCAGACACCTCGCAGCCCATCTCGATCACTGGCGTGCTCGGCCCAACTCCCGAGTGAGCTGCTGAACGTAGATCGGTTCGGCTATCGGCTACGCGGCTGGAGCAAGGGCGAACTCGTCCCCGAACCCGAAGACGACGAGGGCGTTCTCGTGGTTCGGCTCCTCGTGGACAGCGGCCTCGAGCCCCAGTGGTTCGTTGTGGACGCCAAAGAGCAGCAGCACCGACTGTCCGCTAAGGACCGTGAACGGTTTGGTGTGATTGCGATCGGTCGCTTCTCTGACCGTCACCTGAGCTGGGGTCGAGGCGCTGCGCTGTCTCGGCTCACCGGCGACCTCGATGAGGTCCCAGCGATCATCTCCGCAGCATCTCGCGCAGCCCGGGAGGCGTTCCGTGGTGTCGAGTGCAGCGCGCTGCGAAAGGCCGCGGCGGACGCCGAGACTATGGCCCGCGGGATCGGGGTGAAGCCTGCCTCTGGATATCGGCCTGATCTCGACCCACTCTCGGTCAGTTTGAGCGCTGGCGGAATCTCGCTCCACGACGGTGCGATTCCGGTGCGACGCCTGGGGCAGGGGACGCGAAGGCTTCTCGCGATGGCGATGCAGGCCGACGGCGCACGCCCGGACGGTGTGACCTTGGTTGACGAAGTTGAAGCCGCGCTTGAGCCGCATCGACTTCGCCAACTGCTGCGGTTTCTGCGACGCTCCGCATCGAAGCCGGTCGCGCAAGTCGACGCGAAGCCAGCCGATCACGCTGGGGGGCATCGTGGATCGACGCATCTCATAATGACGAGCCACTCGCCCGTCGCGATTCAGGAGCTCGAGACGAACGAGCTGGCGATCGTCCGGCGCTCGGCGGATGGAACGGTCGCGATCCACACACTCGCGCCTGACCTACGTGACGTCTTGCGGGCCGTCCCCGAGGCATTTCTCAGTGCCCGAGTGATCGTCTGCGAAGGAAAGACCGAGATCGGCGTATTACGCGCACTCGATCGTGCCTGGGACGAGACGACAGGCTCATCCTTCGCGTACCGGGGAGTTGCTCTTGTGGATGGCGGAGGCTCGAACGCCGCGCGGCGCGCCGAGACCTTGGCGCTGGCGGGGTTCCCGACCCTTCTCGTGCGTGACTCTGACCAACCCTGTACCCCCGACGACAAGGCCCTCTGCGCTGCTGGCGTAAGAGTCCTGCAGTGGGAAGGCGGCGTTGCCATCGAGGAGCGTGCGTTTGCCGACCTTCCGTGGGCAGCCGTCGTTCAGGCGCTGCAGATCGTTCTTGAAGAGCGAACTGCAGAACAGGTGCGGTCGGCGATCGCGTCGCGGCTCAAGATCCCTGACAATGCACTGGACCTGAATCCCGCAAGGTGGCCGCAAGCAGCAGCGGAGCAGAGTCTGCGCGTTGCGCTGGGAAAGGCCGCCAAGGAGTCAAAGCCGGGTTGGTTCAAGCGAGTGGACCTGGGCGAGCGGTTTGGGGATGTGATCGTCGCGAACCTGGCCTCCATCCCGCAGAGTGGGCTGGCGCAAACGATCGGCGCGGTGAAGTCAGAGGTCCACAGGGATGCGTGACCTCGCCGCGGGGCTCTCGGGGTCGCCTCGCGGTCATGTGGTCGCGCCGGCTGGCTGCGGCAAGACGCAACTGATCGCGCTTGCCGTTCGGCAGGAATCCGGGAAGCCGCAACTCGTTCTGACTCACACCCACGCTGGCGTTCACGCAATCCGACGCCGCATGAATCTGCTCGGGGTGCCCGCCAACGCGTACCGACTGGATACGATTGCGGGCTGGGGGCTGGCCTTGGCGAGCGCGTATCCGCGAACATCTCGCCTCCTCGACACCGACCCGGTGGGCGCTGGATGGAACGAAGTGTACGACGCGGCGGCACGTGCCCTACGGGCTCCTGCGCTTCGTGCGGTTGTGCGTGCGAGCTACGCGGGCGCGTACGTCGACGAGTATCAAGACTGCACCGTACGACAGCACGAGATGGTGCTGGCTCTCGCCGATGTCCTTCCCTGCCGCGTTCTGGGAGACCCACTACAAGGAATCTTCGACTTCCGAGACGAACCATCGATCGACTGGGACCAGCACGTCTTCCGCGAGTTCGCCCTGGTCGGCACGCCTAGGGTGGCGTACCGCTGGAAGAGCCGGAACCCCTCGCTGGGCGAGTGGGTGGGGGCCGCGAGAACGGCGATAGAAGCAGATGAGGTCCTGAAGATCGGACCGGGAACACCGGTGCGGTGGGTGCCGGTCGATAACGAGAAGGAGCAGGTTCGGCTCTACTACAGCGCGGCGAATCGGCAGGGGACAACGGTCATCGTTCGCTGCTACCCGCAGCAATGCGCTAACACTGCCCGACGTCTCACCGGGACGTTCTCCGTGATCGAGACCGTTGAGCTTGAAGACTTGGTCGAGGTCGCAAAGATTCTCGATGCCGCGAAGGGCACCGTCGCTGCAGCAGCCGTGTTGGACTACGTTGCTGGGTGCGTGACAGGGCTGACGACTGAGGTGCGAAGCCGAATCGTCCGTGCGATCGCCGGGAAGACTCGGAAGCCGCTCCCGCTTGACCTGCAGCCCAGCCTGGCCGCGCTCCGTGAACTCGAGAGCAGCTGTACTCCGGATTCCGCGCTGGCAGCAGTCGACGCGCTCTGCGCAGACCGTACGGTCTTTCGGCGAGATGCGTTGAGAGCGTTTCGTAGGACTCTGCAGCAGAAGCGGGCTGATGCGGAGGTGAGCTATCGGGAAGCAGCCCGGCGAGTTCGCAATCGCGCTCGTGGTGGTGGTGCGCAGGTCCCTCGGCTTGGAATCGGAACGACGCTCCGAATCAAGGGGCTGGAGTTCGACCACGCAATCGTGGTTATCGACCCGAGGGGCAGGACGTTTGACCGCAGGAATCTCTACGTGGCACTGACCCGCGGGTGCCAGTCGTTGACGGTCGTATCAAGCTCTCCGTTCGTTCGCGCCGCGACGTGACGCGACAGCCGGCGCCGCCGGCGAACCGTGATGATGGCCTACAAGATTGTAAGCCGCCCCGTTCCCGCGAACCTTCGGCCGAAGAAGGCCCCGTACGTCCGGCAGCCCGGGTGGAGGTTCTTGCGCATCACAGACTGTGTACAGCAAGACACACTGCTCTCTATCGGTGATCGCTACCTTGTCGTCGCTCTGCACCGGGGTACTTGGCTAGCTGGCTCGAGGGCGAGTGAACCACTGACCCTCGAACTTGCGCTGCGGCTCTGTGCTCTGCTGGCGTTCGTCGTCGATTCGCCGGTACTCCCGACGCATCCGGAGGGCGCGCCTGGATGGCTCGGCGCGACGAACGCAAAGTACTTCAAACGGACGATGCGGCGTGTTCTTCGCGGTGAGCTAACGGGATATCTGCAGGCCCTAGCGGGCGTCGCTGAGACGATCGGAGACATGTTCGTCCGGTCTCCGTACGACCTGATTCTCGATACGCCACCGGAGGCCTTCCTGCCCATGCCTACGCAGGAGAAGACGTGGCGAGGGTTGACCGCGTACTGGTCGGGTCTGATGTCGGTCGCTTTCCCTGGCCGCATCCTGAACTTCTGGCGCGCGATGGAGGCCGTGACAGCGAAAGACGAGCGATACGCGCTGTTCGAGAACCTCGCAAGAGCGAAGGTCGCGCCGCTCTGGGGCGTGGACCGCTTCGCTCTTGATGAGGGGCGGTGGGTGAATGCGACTGCGGGACTTCGACGAGAGGCCCTGCGGCAGCAGAAGCGTCTCATCAGTATCCACACCTCAGCGAGGTCTGCGCTCGACGCACTGTATTGGCAGCGACGTGGGCCTGCTGCACACGCAGACAGGGTCGCGCTGGAGTACGACCACCTGCTCGACCTAGGTGAACAAGCGCGCGATTCGCTACTGCTGCAGTACATGGCGCGCGCGGCCCTTCAGGCGAGTTGGTCGTAGTGCGCGCCGACGGCAGGGTACGGAGCGTGCCCTTTCCGGCGCCGCGGTCGAGTCACGGGCACGGAACCTTGTCTCCGCGCGCGCTCGTTCACCCGGGGCACGAGCGGCTTCCAGCCGCTGTATCCGATCGACCCGACCTGAGGCTACGAGGGGGCGAGCGCCGCACGGTACCTCGCCAGAAGCCCCGTAAACACTGGGCGGGGACTTTGCTGCACCCAGGCTTGCAGGCCCCCGCAACCATCCGGAGCTCCGGTCACCTTGGCGGCGACCGGAGCTTCGCGTTTCGTGAGTCAGTACGGCGTCCCGTCCTTGTGCGTGAACCGCCGCTTCCCGTCGGGTCCGGTGACGAGCGCGAGGTCGTCGTTCGGCCAGACCACCTGGTCGCCCGTGCCGCGGTCCCCGACCTCGAGGAACACGACCTCGCGGCCGGTGCGGTTCTCGACGTGGTGGGCCGTTCCGCCTGCTGGGAAGCCCGCGCACATGCCCGGGGAGAGCGTCACCTCGCCCGCGTCGGTGACGAGGGTCGGGTGCCCGTCGAGCACGTAGACGAACTCGTCCTGCACGGAGTGCCGGTGGTGGAGGGCGGAGCGGTCGCCCGGGGCCAACCGGGCGAGGTTCACGCCGAAGGCCTTCAGGCCGAAGTGATCGCCGAGCGGGTGCTTCACACGGCCGGCGAGCATGGTCCGGAACGGCTCGGGAACGAACGCGGCCCCGCGGCGTGGCGGGACGGCGGTCGCGTCGACGGCTATCGGTGCGCTCGTGGGTTCGGGCATGTGGCGTCCTCCTCCCCCAGCCTAGCGCAGGAGCGCCGCGCCGTGGCCCCGGTCGCCGCAAGGCGGCAGGGGATCTTTGTCCTCGGGCCGCGTCGCGGCGGGTGCCTATGACTCAACGCCTGCACCGGAGTCCGGGATCCGCTACTGCGCGTAGTGGAGGTGCACGACGCCGCCCATCCGGCGCTCGCCCACGAGCGTGAGGGTTCGTCGGAGGTCTGGCGGGAGCCAGGGATTCCCGCCTCCGAGAATGATCGGACTGACGAAGGCGTGAAGCTCGTCGACGAGATCGGCGTTCAGCATCGCGGCGGCGAGGTGCGGTCCGCCCACCGTGAGCGTCTGGTCGCGCTTCAGGTGGCGGATCGCGTCGGCGTCGAAGGAGGGCAGGATGCGCGTTCGTTGCGTCGTCGCGGTGGCTAGCGTCGTCGAGATCACGAGCTTGTCGGCCCCGCGCCACACGTTCGCGAAGTCGCGCTCGAGATCGCCCAGGCCGGGCACGAACGACGGTGCATCGGGCGTCAGGTGCGCCGTCTCCCACGCCGCCATGACTTCGTACATCTTGCGGCCGTACACGTACGTGCCGGCGCCTCGCACGAGCTCGAGAATCGTCGAGAACACCTCGGGTGTCGGGACGGTGAAGCCGATGTTTCCGGCGCGGTCGGCGACGTAGCCATCGAGCGAGATGTTCGCGATGTAGATCAGCTTGCCCATGGTGTCCTCCGTTCGAGATACGCAACGAGACGCTTGAAGCGAACACAGCACCGGCGCCGCGCCGGGTGCCCCGCCGCTTCAAGGCGCCTTCGTCGCACACTCCTTGGCGACCTCGATGAAGAGGCGCAAGGGGCCCGAGCGCTGCGCCCGGCTCGGGAAGTAGAGGAAGAACCCGGGCACGGTCGGCGCGTACTCCTCAAGCACGGGCACGAGCCGCCCCGTGCGCAGCTCCTCCTTCACGGCGGGCTCGAAGGCGTACGCGAGCCCCAGCCCCTGCTCCACCAGCGCCAGCGTCAACCGGCGGTCGTTCGTCACGACGCTGCCTCGCACCGGCACCCGCCAGTTCCTCCGGCCACGCTCCAGCTCCCACGCGTACAGCGCGCCGCTCGACGGGACGCGGAACGTGAAGCACTCGTGCCGCAGCAGGTCCTCGGGGCGCCGCGGTGCGTCCTGACGCTCGAGATACGAGGGCGCCCCCACCACCACGAAGCGGAAGGCGTCGGTGAGGCGCACCTGCACCATGTCCCGCTCGATGGCCTCGTGCAGGCGCACGCCGGCGTCATAACCCTCCGCGACGATGTCCACAAAGCGGTTCTCGACGACGACCTCGACCTCGACGCGCGGGTGGCGGGCGCGGAAAGCGGCCAGCACGGGCGTGACCACGTACGGAACCGCGACCTCCGGCACGGTCAGCTTCAGCCGACCCACTGCCTCCCCAGGCTGCGCTGACACCTCTTGCAGCGAGGCGAGCGCCTGGCCGAGGCCCGGTCCCGCGCCCTCCAAGAGCCGCCGTCCCGCATCCGTGAGCGCCACGGTACGCGTGGTTCGGGTGAAGAGCACGACGCGCAGCTGCTCCTCGAGCTGACGCACGGACTGGCTCACGGCCGCCGGTGAGACGCCGAGCTCGCGCGCCGCCGCGCTGAAGCTCTTCCGCCGGGCCGCCACGAGGAAGGTCTGGAGCTGCGGGAGAAGTGTCGTCTTCATCGAGAGGCTCGGAGGTGGGGGAGGGGAGCCCGCCTCCTCGCCCCGTAGAGCGTAGCGCGTCAGCGGGGATCGATCTTCAAGCACAGCTTAAAGGCCCATTGCGGACTCGGCGCCTACTGCGCGGCTCGCGAGGCCGCTAGTTTCCCTTCCGACCGGTGCGGAGGGGTGCCGAACCGGCCAGAGACGGAATCCCACCCGAAGGAAGTTCGACCATGACCGCGAAGAGCCCCTCCATCACCCTCAACAACGGCGTCCAGATGCCGGCGCTCGGGCTCGGCGTGTTCCAGAGCCCGCCGGCCGAGACCGCGCGAGCCGTGGAGACCGCCCTCGCGACCGGGTACCGGCTCATCGACACCGCCGCCGCGTACGCCAACGAGCGCGAGGTCGGCGAGGGCCTCCGTCGCTCCGGGCTTCCCCGCGACCAGGTGTTCATTGAGACGAAGGTCTGGATCAGCGACTACGGCTACGACGCCACGCTGCACGCGTTCGACAAGAGCGCCCGCAAGCTCGGCGTCGACCGGCTCGACCTGCTGCTCCTGCATCAGCCGCTGCCGTCCGTGTTCGACCGCACCCTCGAAGCGTACCGGGCGCTCGAGAAGCTCCTGGCAGACGGCAGGGTGCGCGCGATCGGCGTGAGCAACTTCATGCCCGAGCACCTCGAGCGGCTGTTGAGCACCGCGTCCGTTGTACCGACCGTGAACCAGATCGAGGTGCATCCGTACTTTCAGCAGACGGCGCTCCAGCGTGTACACGCGGAGCACGGCATCGCCACGCAGGCCTGGTCGCCGATCGGCGGCATCACCGCCTACCGAGGCCTCGAGAAGACGTCGTTCGCGGACCCGACGCTGCTCGAGATCGCGCGCCAGCATGGCAAGTCGGCCGCCCAGGTGATGCTGCGGTGGCATCTGCAGCAGGGCCGTTCGGCGATTCCGAAGTCGGTGAAACCCGCCCGCATCGCCGAGAACTTCGCCGTCTTCGACTTCGAGCTCACGCGGGAGCAGCTCGCCGCCATCGACGCGCTCGACACCGGCGTCCGCGGCGGACCGGAGCCCGGCAGCATCACCCTCGAGAGCTACGGCAGGCCGATCCCCGAGGCGTGAGCCCACAGCGACATCAGCGACAGGAGCGTGAACATGAACGGACACATGAACGGCACCAACATCTCGGGCAAGGTCGTCGTCATCACCGGCGCCAGCAGCGGCATGGGCGAGGCGACCGCCCGTCATCTCGCCGAGCGGGGCGCGATCGTCGTGCTCGGCGCTCGTCGCGTGGACCGCCTGAATGCGCTGGTGGGGGAGATCACCAAGGTCGGCGGCAAGGCGCTCGCCCTCGCCACCGACGTCACCGACTCCGCGCAAGTGCAACGCCTCGTCGATGCTGCCGTGGAGCGGTTCGGCCGCATCGACGTCATGCTCAACAACGCCGGGCTCATGCCGCATTCGCCCCTCGAGCGCCGCAAGATCGCCGACTGGGACCGGACCATCGACGTCAACATCAAGGGCGTGCTCTACGGTATCGCCGCCGCGCTGCCCCACATGCAGCGGCAGAAGAGCGGCCACTTCATCAACGTCTCGTCCGTCGCCGGCCACAAGGTCCGTCCGGCGGGAGTGGTCTACTCGGCGACGAAGACCGCGGTGCGCGTGATCTCGGAGGGGCTGCGACAGGAGGTGAAGCCCTGGAACATCCGCTCGACGATCATCTCGCCGGGCGCAGTCGCGACGGAGCTGCCGCAGAGCATCACGGAGCCTGACATCGCGAAGGGCATCGCGCAGTTCTACGAGGAGTACGCGATCCCGGCGTCGTCGTTCGCCCGCGCCGTCGCGTTCGCGATCGAGCAGCCCGAGGACGTCGACATCAACGAGATCCTCTTCCGCCCGACGCGGCAGGAGCTGTGATGACCGCCTCGAATCGCAAGAACGGCCTCGGACGCCGCTCCTTCCTGCTTTCGGCCGGCGCCCTCGCTGCGGCGCCTCTCCTCGGTGGTGCCGCCATACAAGCCCCTGCGAAGCAAGCGGCGCGGAGCAGCGCCCCTGCGCCGAACGCGACGGGACGGCGAAGGCTGGGCTCGCTGGAGGTGTCGAGCGTCGGGCTCGGCGTCCAGAACATGAGCCGCACCTACCAGACGACGATCCCGACCCGACGCGAAATGCTGAACATCATCCGGACCGCGTTCGACCGGGGCGTCACGTTCTTCGATGCGGCCGAGGCGTACGGCCCTCACGAGGTCGAGCGCATCCTCGGCGAGGGCGTCGCGCCGTTCCGAGACAAGGTCGTGATCACCTCCAAGTTCGGCTGGAACATCGACCTCCAGACGGGAGAGCGGCGGCCCGGGCTCAACAGCAAGCCCGAGCACATCAAGCTCGCTGTCGAAGGGATGCTGAAGCGCCTCCGGACCGACCGGATCGACCTCCTGTACCAGCACCGGGTCGATCCCGAGGTGCCGATCGAGGACGTCGCCGGGGCGGTGAAGGACCTGAGGCAGCAGGGCAAGGTCCTGCACTGGGGCCTCTCGGAGATGGGGCTCGAGACGCTACGCCGAGCGCACGCGACGCTGCCGGTCACCGCCGTCCAGAACGAGTACTCGATGCTCTGGCGCGGACCCGAGAAGGAAGTCATTCCCACGTGCGAAGGAGCTTGGAATCGGCTTCGTGCCGTGGAGCCCCCTCGGCGTCGGGTTCCTCACGGGAGCGATCGACGCGAACACGCGTTTCGCTCAGGGTGATATTCGCGGCGTCGAGTCGCGCTTTTCTCCAGAGAACCTCCTGCAGAATCTGGCGCTGGTCGAGCTGCTCGAGCGCTGGGCTGAGCGGAAGCGTGCCACGCCCGCACAGATCGCGCTCGCCTGGGTGATGGCGCAGAAGCCCTGGATCGTGCCGATCCCCGGGACGACGCAGATGCCGCACATGCTCGAGAACATCGGCGCCGCTGACGTGCGGCTCACGTCGAGCGAGCTCGCCGAGCTGAATGGAGCGGTGTCGGCGGTCCAGATCCGCGGCGCACGGCTCCCGGATCAGGTGCTGGTCTTCTCGGGGGTGGAGGCGCCTCTTAAGAAGTGAGTAGGAAGGCCAGGCGCCGTCAGCTGAGCGACGAGCTCCGGCGCGCCGCCAGCGCCGCGGGGACCTTCGTGAGCTGGCTCTCGAAGCCCTGAGCGGACATGCGAGTCCACTGCTCGTCCCGGTGCGGCTCGATCTCGACCACCATGCGAACGCGTGCGCCTTCCGGAACGAGCTCCACCACCATGTCGTTGTCGTACGGCTCGACGCCGGGGATGAAGTCGATCCGATGGCGGAGCTTGAGCCGGCGCTTCGGCTCGAGCTCGACGAAGGTGCCGTGCGTCCCGTGGCGGACCGCCCAGCCTTCCTTCTGCATGTACGCGATCTCCTCGGCGCGGGTCGCGATCATGTCGTAGTCGAGCCTGCCGCCGACGCGTGGCTCGATCCTCGACACCTCGACCCGGAACCCCTCGGGACCCCACCACGACTCGAAGCCGTCCTTCGTGGTCCAGAGGTCCCAGAGGTCGTCTACCGGGCCGTCGTAGGTGCGTTCGAACCGGACCGGCTGAGGGTTCGGTGCTGCGCTCTCGTTCTTCATCTCGCCTTCTCCTTGGAGTGGGTGGCGCGAGCCGCGCGCCGTTTCCGCAGCGCCTCGCCGAAGCGGTCCAGCCGCCTGTCCCAGAGGCTCCGGTAGCCCTCCAGCCAGGCATCCAGCTCCTGAAACGGCTCCGGACGTAGCGAGTAGAGCCGGCGAGGCCCATCCGCACGGACCTGGACGAACCGCGCCTCCAGGAGGATCCGGAGGTGCCGCGACACGCCGGATTGATGGATGTCCAGCTTCCCGACCACGTCGTTGACCTGCTGCTCCCCGACGCTCAGCGCCTCGACGATGCGTCGCCGGGTGGGATCCGCGAGGGCCTGAAACGCGTCGAGGTGCATGTCCGTGCATATGCATGAACACGCATATGGCATGGGCCAAGGCCCCTTCCCCGTGCGGGTGCAGGAACACCATGGAGCGCGCGGCTGGAGCCAAGAACGGCCGCGGAAATGGTCGGCGGTTCGCGCGGCGGTACTGTCGGTCCGGGACTCCCACAACGCGAAGAACCCCTGAGATTTTTCTTGCGTGGTCCCATGATCATGGTACGGCAGGAGAATGACGCTCCAACCGCATCGTTCCTCGTTCTGGACGGCCCTCGCGCTCGCCATTTCCGTCGCCGGGTGCGGCGGGGGCGCTTCCATGGGGCCACCGCCGCGGCGGCCGAGCGTGGAGGTGCGGGGCGCGCCGGTCGCGATCTTCGAGCCCACCACCGGGAAGACGACCGTCGTCCTCGACTTCGTCCTGCGCGACTCCTCGGGGAACTCCATCGACCCTACGACGGCGCAGATTCGGCGGCTCGTCGACGGCCAGGAGGTCGACCTCGAGTCGGTCCCCGACTTCCGCGACACGAAGATGATGGCGAACCTGCGCGTCGGGATGGTGCTCGACGCCAGCTATTCGATGACGCAATGGCAGCCGCCGGCGTTCGAGCCCATGAAGCAGGCGGCGCTCGACACGCAGGCGTCGATCCGCCAGCAGTTCACGACCTGGAACACCGGGACGTTCTCGTCGCTGCTCGACTGGTTCCAGGACGGTTACGTCTGCGAGCCGTCGCCCGCGATGCCGGACGCGGCGGTCCTCGACATCCCCGCGCCGGTTCCGGGGGACGCGACGAAGCTCTTCGCGGCGACGGCGCGGATGGTCGATCGGATGAAGCAGCAGTATGACGCGCTCGTGGCGCCGGGGTCGTCCGATCACTTCGCGATGGTGGTCTTCACCGACGGCTGGGACAATTACAGCTGGTACGACAACTCCACCGCGCCCGCGATCAGCTACCCCGCGGCGGGCGGCTCCTTCTCCTGCGCGGGGACGGCGCCCATGACGCTCGACGGCCTGCTCGAGAAGCTCAGCGCGTTCCCGCAGCTCGAGGTCCACGTCATCGGTCTCGGGAACACCATCAAGGCCTCCGAGCTGTCGGCGATCGCCACGGCGGGGCACGGCCGGTTCGTGTCAAACCCCGACAGCAGCCAGGTGGCGACCCTGTTCCAGCAGATCGCGCGCGAGTTCACGACCATCCGCCGCGACGGAATCACGATGCCGCTCCCGCCCGGCGAGTACCAGTACGAGGAGCTGATCGAGGTGAACGGCGGCGTCGCGCGCGTGAAGTTCCGCTTCCGCGCGGGCGACGTGAACGCCGGGGTCGTGCCGGGGACCGTCTCCATCGGTTGAGGCTGCTCGCACCGAAGGCCTCGGGGTCAGCCCGGGCGCCCGCCCCGATCCGACGCCTCTGCGACGCCGGTCGCCGAAGAGCGATCCTGTCGGCCTGAGATGACCGCCTCGACGTCGCGGCATGCGGAGCAGTAGGCCTGGGTCCGGTCGTCGGCCTGCTTCACCACCCACATCACGCCGAGGCACTGCGGCGAGTGCCGGCCCCTGCGCTCGGCGTGCGGGCGGCGGGCGGAGCGGCGCGGACCCGGCTCCTCTTCGCCCACGGACCCGGGGAGCGCGTCGAGCGCTGAGCGGCAGCGCGCGGCCGGTCCAGAGGAACGCGGCAGGCGGTCACACCGGTGAGACGTACACCGCAGTGGCCTACCCAGGAGCCGTTCTGATGGTCATGCAGCCCGGAGCATGATCGGCTTGCTCGACGAGAGGAGACTCTATGCAGCGAACAGCGATGGCTATTGCCAGTTGCTTGTTGCTGGCTTGCGGGGCGCCGGGCGATGCCGATCCCGTGAGCGGGTCGCATGCGACATCAGCGTTGACCCCGGACGCCGTCGAGCCTGGCACCGGCTCGACGGCATGGGACCGGGATTCCGTGCGCGCGAGCTCGGCGGCGAAGGTCTCCGTGTGCCACCGCGCCGGCGGGCGATGGGTTCCCCTCACGCTTCCCGAGGCCGCCGTCAAGAGCCACGTCGGGAACCACGGAGACTTCGTCTATGACGTCTCCGCAGGACAATGCTGCTCGGATGCAGACTGCGGAGGCCTGTCATGTCGGCTTTCCGTCGGCCTCGATGGCGAGAGCCTCATTGGCATGTGTCCCAGGGCGGGCGTTGGCATGATCGACCCCAAAGCCGCCCTGCTCGCCATGGGCATTTTCGGATCCGCCTCCGGCTTTGCCGTTCCCTTCACCGGCGTCTTGAGCCGAGACGCCTCCGGCCTCTACTCCTTGTCTTTCACGCTCAACGGCATCGGTGCACAGGTTCGGCTGGCGAATTTCGTGCCCAGCAGCGGGACGACAATGGCGGAGAACTTCTCAACGCAAGTCACGGTCACCTTGCCCCCGCGAGACGTCGGCCTCATTACGTTCGACCCAGGTTCTTGGCGGAGTTACCTCAACCTCAACTTTTCCGTGACTCCGCCTACGTTGTTGGGTGTCGGCACCGTCGACCTGATCAACGCCGACGTGGCGGGATTCACCCTTGAGATTACAGCGCCCGACTACCCGGTCGTCTTCGTTGAATCGGCCGGTTCGTATGGCATCTTGGACAACCTGGGACCCTATGTGCACCCGACTTCCTATATCGGGGACGGGTCAGGGCCGGCCGGGTTCTATATTGATCTGCCCGACGGTATGCCGACCATTCACTCGAACGTCCTGGTGTTCAGGGAAGCCGCGTACTCGGTGAGTTTGTAGACACGCCCTCAGCGTAGCGGTCCAACCAGCGGCACGGCGGCCACGCGGAATCCGAGATCGTCGCTGCTCATGTCCGGCTGGAACTCCTCCCGGTACGCGAGGTTGAGCCGCACGTTGGCCGCGCTGTACCAGGAGCCGCCACGCGTCACGCGCATGCCGGGCAGCGCCCGGTCGTTGCGATCGTCCTCGCGGTAGGGTTGCTCGACGTTGTAGTGACGATAGAGCGACGCCGTCCACTCCGCCGCGTTGCCGGACATGTGGTAGAGGCCGTAGCGATTGGCGCGGTACCGCTCGAGGCTCTCACCCGCGCCGACGACGGTAGGATCGGCATCCGGGTTCTTCCTCCAGTTGTAGAGCGCCGCCTGCGGTTCGCTCAGCGCCATGCCGAGGCCGTAGTCGAAGCCGTCCGGACCGCGCGCTGCCTTCTCCCATTCCCCCTCCGTCGGCAGCCGGTACCAGAACCGGCCACCTCCGAAGCGCCGGGTCAGCCAGCGGCAGTAGGCGTCCGCCTCGTACCAGGTGACGAGCACGACGGGGAGCGGGTCGCGACCGAAGCGCGGGAACCGGGGGTCGCTCGGTGTGAGCCGGGCCGTCGTCTGCGAAGCGGCCCGCGCGCGCCAGGCCCACCCGGCGTCGGTCCAGTTGGCCCGATCGTCGTAACCGCCAGGGTCCGCGAGGAAGCGCCGGAACTCGCCGTTCGTCGTCTCGAACGTCGCGATGAAGAAGCCCGCCACCCACGGGTGGTGCGCCAGGCGCGGAGTGCTCCGATCCCCGATCTCGAATGGTCCGCTCGGCACGTAGACGAAGCCCGGACCGTCGTCGGTCGGCGGCGTCGGATAGGGCGGCATCGGTCTCACCACGAGGTCGAGCGAACCGTCGCCGTTGGGGCCCGGTCGCTCGGGATCGAACGTGACGGGATAGAGCAGGCGTCCCTGCGGACCGTTCGCCTCGAGGAAGTACCGCGCCGGCGGAAGCCAGGCGGAGGTGAACGACTCGACAGCGACGGGAACCGCTTCTCCCTGGTTCTGCCCCGCGCGGTACAGAGCGAGGCGGGCCGCGCCCGGGTTCGAGACGCGCAACTCGACCTCACCCCGAGCCCGGCGATCCGCGCGGTCCTGGGCGCGGCGCTCGATCCGCGCGAACACTGCGAGACTGATCGCGAGCGGCAGGGCGACGACGATCAGGAGCGCCGCCGTCGCGAGGGCGAGCGAAGGGTGACGCATGAGAGCTCCAGCACAGGACCACGCGCGGACGAGGTTGCCAAGATCACGCTGCGCACCAGCGCCCGTCGCCAAACCGTCAGCTCGCTGTCGGCCGCGCCGACGGCACGTATGAACGCCTGCTCGCAGGGTTCGCCCGTCGCCGAGCGGTACGAGCTGAGGTTACCGGTCAGCCCGTCGAGCGCGAACACCTCGCCTCCGCGTCTCGCCGCTGGGGCACGCGCACGGGTGTCCTCGACGCTGGCGTCGATCTCGGCGCCGTCTCGCTTGGGTCGCGACCGATGGAGTTTCCCGGCCGCCGGGTCGAATGCGTGTGTTCCGCTTCCAACGGCTCGGCGGCAGACCATCTCTTCTGTGCCGAATCTGTCGACTCGGGCCGGCGTGAGTCATAGCCCTGGTGGAGGACTTGAGTATGCCCAAGATCGTCGTGAATGCATTTCTGACCCTGGACGGCGTCATGCAGGCTCCCGGCGGCCCCGACGAGGACCGCGACGGTGGGTTCGCGCACGGAGGCTGGCAGGCCCCCTACGTCGAGGACGTCATGGGACGGCTGGTCACCGAGGGGATCACGGACGCCGACGGTTTCCTGCTCGGGCGAAAGACCTACGACATCTTCGCCAACTACTGGCCCAAGGTCACCGACCCCAACGACCCCATCGCGACCGCGCTCAACTCGCGGCCGAAGTACGTGGTCTCGCGCAGCCTCGATCGCGTCACCTGGAACAATTCCAGCCTGATCAAGGGCGACGTGGTCGCCGAGCTCCGGAAGCTCCGGCAGCAGCCCGGCCGGACCGTGCACACCTGGGGCAGCACCGAGCTGCTCCAGACGCTGCTGAAGAACGACCTGATCGACGAGTACCGGCTGTTCATCTTCCCGGTGGTGCTCGGCTCCGGCAAGCGGCTCTTCGGTAGCGGCACGGTGCCGGTGGCGCTCAAGCAGGTGGAGTCGGTCACGAGCAGCAAGGGCGCGACGTACCACCGGTTCGAGCGCGGCGGGAAACCGGAGTACGGGCGGATGGGCGCTTAATCGCTACGACGGCCCGCCCAAATGGGCGCCAACGGCAAGTTTAGCGAGCGTGATCACTCACCCCGAGAAGGTGCTCTTTCCCGACTCCGCCATCACCAAGGGTGAGCTGTGCGCGTACTACGACGCGGTGGCGCCGTTGATGATCCCGCACATTCGCGGGCGTCCCATCACGATGGAGCGATTCCCCGCCGGCATCGAGAAGAAGGGCTTCATCCAGAAGGATGTGTCGAAGGGGTTCCCGAGCTGGCTCGAGCGCGTCGAGGTCGAGAAGCGCGACGGCAAGGCGGGCGAGTCCGTGCACTACCCGCTGGTCGGCGACGCGCGATCGCTGGTCTGGCTCGCCAACCAGAACTCGGTCACGCCCCACGTCTGGATCTCGCGAGTACCGAAGCTCCATCAGCCGGACCTGTGCGTGTTCGATCTCGATCCCTCCGCGGAGGATCCGCAGTCGCTGCGCACGGCCGCGCTGGCGGTGCGCGAGCTACTCGACGAGCTCGGGCTGCCGTCGTACGTGAAGACCTCGGGCTCGAAGGGATTCCATATCCTGATCCCGCTCGACGGCGAGGCCGACGCGGAGAGCGTCTGGCGGTTTGCGCACGACGCTGGCGCGGTGCTGGTCAAGCGCCACCCGCACATCCTGACCCAGGAGTTCATCAAGGCCGACCGTGGCGACCGCATCTTCGTCGACACCGGGCGCAACCTGCCGGGCGCGACGTTCGCCGCGGTCTACGCGGTTCGTGCCAGGCCGGGCGCGCCGATCTCGGCGCCGTGCACGTGGGCCGAGCTCGAGGAAGGCACCGCCGGCCCGCGCACGTTCACGCTGCGCACGATGGCGGCGCGCATCGGTGAAGTGGGCGAGCTCTGGTCCGACTTGGACGATCGGCGGTGCTCGCTGCGCGACGCGACGGCGAGGCTGCAAACGATGTTGACCGACGCGGAACGGAGCGAGGCGCTGGCCGCGTCGACGCGGCGGCCGGTGTCGCGCAAGGCACCGCGCAAGCAGGCCCTGAAGCCGACCAGGAGCACCCCCTCGAAGACCAGGCGGTGACTTGTACTTGTACCTGAACGGATGATCAGGTAACGTCCGGCACATGGGGATGGCATCGGAGCTCGCGCGCGCGCAGCCGCTCACGGCGCCGCGCATCTGCTGCCTGGATCTCGATACGTTCTTCGTGTCCGTCGAGCGGCTGCTCGATCCGACGCTTGAAGGCAAACCGGTGGTCGTCGGGGGAAAGCCGGGAAGCCGCGGCGTGGTCACCGCCGCCAGTTACGAGGTGCGCCGCCTCGGCGTGAAGTCGGGCATGTCGCTCGTCGAGGCCGGCAAGCGCGCGCCGAACGCGATCTACCTGCCCACACGCCACGAGATCTACGGCACCTACGCCGAGCGCGTGCGCGAGCTCGCGCGTCGCTTCGCGCCCACGGTGCGGGTCGCCAGCATCGACGAGATGTATCTCGACTTCTCCGGCTGCGAGCGTCTCTATGCCTCCGGCGACCCCGCCTGCGGGAACGGCGGCGAAGACCGCGCTGGCGACGCCGTCATCGAGGGCGCGGTGCTGCAGTTGACGACGGCCGTCTTCGACGAGATCGGCCTGCCGTCCAGCGCCGGGGTCGCGACGAGCAAGGTCGTGGCCAAGGTGGCGTCGGCGCTGGCCAAGCCACGCGGTGTGATGCTGGTGCCTGCGGGCGTCGAGCGCGCCGTGCTCGCGCCGCTGCCGGTGCGATCGTTCCCCGGTATCGGTCCCGTCGCCGAGGCCAAGCTGCACGCCGCCGGCTACCAGACGCTGGGCGCGGTCGCCGAGGCGCCGGTGGCGGATCTGCAGAAGATCTTCGGCGCTTGGGCGGCGTCGATCTCGCGCGGCGTGCAGGGCCTGGGCTCGGGCGACCTCGGCCGCGAGCGCCCGGCGTTCTCCGAGCACGATCCCGAGGGCGAGACCGTCGGCAGCATCTCCAACGAGCGGACCTTCCGCGAGGACGTGAGCGACCCGGCGTCGATCGAGGCGGTCCTGTGCGGGCTGTGCGAGCGGGTCTGCTGGCGCGCGCGCAAGCGCCACGTCAAGGCGCGAACGGTGACCCTCAAGCTGCGTTACGCCGACTTCCACACGCTCACGCGTTCGCACACCACGATGGCAACCAACTCGGAGCTCGAGCTCTATCCCATCGTCAAGGAGATGTTCGCGGCGGCGCGTACGCGGTCGCTGGCGATCCGCCTGCTCGGCCTCCAGCTCTCGAACCTCGGCACGTTCGAGCAGCTCCCGCTCTTCGATCGCAACGATCGCGTCGGCGCGGTCGTCGACAGCATCCGGGAGCGCTTCGGCTTCTCGACGGTCTCGCTGGCGACCGCGCGCGGCAGCCCGACGAGGCGCGCGCCTTCCGGGCCGCGAGCATGCGTACGGACGCGCGGGGGTTGAGCCCGCGTGCGCGCATCGTCCACTCCTCAGATCCACCGCGACCTGCTGGAGTCCACGACGGGCGCAGCGTGGGGCTGGGCCAGTCACCTCCCCGTTCCGCCGGTCGCCGTGGGCGGGGTGTCAGCGTCAGCCTGCGCCATCCGACAGGCGATCCGCCCGATCTTCTGCACGGCCACCTGAAGTTCGTCGGACCACCGGTGGCCGTAGCTCAACCGGACGAAATTGCGGAACGCGTCGCGCAGGCCGAAGAGGTGCCCCGGCACGAGGCTGACCCCTTCCTCGACCGCCGCGGAGTACAGCGCGAGCGCGTCGACCGACTTTGGCAACTCCACCCACAGCCCGTAGCCTCCGGTGGGCTTGGAGACGCGGGTGCCGACCGGAAACGATCTCGCGACGGCGTGACGCATCCGGGTCGCCGACTCGGAGAGCGCCGTCCGCAGCCGCCGGAGGTGGCGATCGTACGCGCCGGAGTCGAGGAAGCGCGCGATGGCGCGCTGCGGTCCGGAACTGGTGGTGACGTTGAGGGCAAACTTCCGCAGCAGCACGTCCTCGTGATAGCGCCCCGCGAGCACGTAGCCGACCCGCCATCCGGGCGCCACGGTCTTCGAGAACGAGCCGCAGAGCAGCACCTCCCCCTGGCGGTCGAAGGCCTTCGCTGCGGGCGGCCGTCTGGCGAACCCGACGTCGCCGTAGACGTCGTCCTCGACGAGCGGCACGCCGCGCTCCGCCAGCATTGCCACGAGCCGTCGCTTGGCCGACTCCGGCATGCAGCTGCCGAGCGGGTTGCTGTAGCTCGGGACCGCCAGCACGGCGGCGACGCGGCGGCGCCGCAGGATGCGCCCGAGCGCATCGAGGTCCAGCCCCGTGTCCGGACGGCACGGCACCTCGATCGCCTTGAGGTCCAGCGCCTCGAGGGCCTGGAAGGTCGTGTAGTGCGCCGGCGACTCGATGGCTACGGCGTCGCCGGGTCGGGCGACGGCCGACAGCGCCAGGTGGATCGCCTCCGACGCTCCGGCGGTGATGATGACCTCTTCTGGCCGCGCCGCGAATCCCCAGGTGAGCGCACGCCGGGCGACGGTGCGGCGGAGCTGCGGACACCCCGCGGCCGGCTCGTAGCGCAGCGCCGCGCCGGCCGTGCCGCGGAACACCGCCGAAGCCGCACGCGCGAGCTGCTCCGCCGGGAGAAGCGAGGGCGAGGGGCTGGAGATCCCGAGAGGCACGAGCCGCTCGTCGCCGATGACGGTGAGCACCCGCGCGATGAGCGCGGGGTGGGTCACGGCGCAGGCGCCCTGGTCCGGGCGAGTGGGCTGGGGCGCCGGCAACGCCCGGTGTGGGCGCACGAAGGTGCCGAGCCTCGGGCGAGCCTCGACGAGCCCGAGCGACTCCAGCCGCGCGAGCGCCTGAATCACCGTGGCGGTGGAGACGCCATCCTGGGCGCGCAACGCGCGGATGGACGGAAGCCTGTCGCCGGCGCGCAGCGCGCCCGCCTCGATCGCCAGCGCGTACCGACGTGCGAGTCGCTCGTACAGGGGTACGCGGCGCGTGCTGAGACCCATACGTTCAGTATACCGCTTCGGGCAAGCGAGATCGCCTGTTCCGGTCGGGCGGACGCGTTCCTGAACCTGTTCCCGGCGGGCGATAGGCGCGATGGTCTTCGGCGAGAGGCTCTCGTGGACAGAGGGCTTGGGGATGGGGCTGACGCTCCTTGGTATCTTCATCGCGAAGTGGGCGCACTGAGCCTGGCTGCTGCGGTCGGGGACGTTGCCTCACCGTCCGAGAGGAGCAACGCGTGACGCCGAGACGTGGGTGACAACGGCCGCGCACTCCGTGAGGAACGGGTCCTCGTAGAACAGGCACCTCGTGCTGATGGGGATCGAACGGCTCCGCCCGGGCATCTCCGATGTGATCTGCGGCTGCCACATCGCGGAGGAATCTGCACGGCTCGACTTTGCCGCGCGCCAGCGTTTCTCGCCTGAGGAGATGCAGGCCATCTCGGACTTCACCTCGCGCGCGGTGGAGAAGAGCCTTCCGGTCGAGGTCTTCCCGCACCCTGATGAACCGGAGGCGTGGTACTGGCGGTGCGACGGCGTGACCATTCCCTGCGGGGGCACGCACGCGGTCTCCACTGCCTCCCTCGGTCCACTGAGGGTCAAGCGAAAGAGCATGGGGCGAAGCGTGGAGCGCATCTACGTCGAGACGCTCCATCCCGAGCTCTCGCTGGAGCGGTATCACCGGGTGAGGGAACACGAGCGCGGAAGGTGAAGCTGCGAGCTGCTCGGCGCGGTCCAGAGGCCCGGCAACTCGGGGCCGAGGACCGCGCGTCAAAATGAGTTGACCGGCGCGTGCCCATCCTCGCGGAGTGGGACGTACGCGGTCTCCTGGGCTCAGCAGGCCCAGCGCGGCTCCCCATTCAGCAGGTCCGACGCGTGAACAGGAGAGTCGAAGCGTCAGCCACGCCTCGCAGCCTCGATCGTGGCGACGTCGATCTTCTTCATGGGCATCATCGCTTGGAAAGCGCGCCTCGCTTCCTCACCCCCTGCCGCGAGCGCTTCGGTCAAGACCCGCGGCGTGATCTGCCAGGACACGCCCCACCTGTCCTTGCACCACCCGCACGCGCTCTCCTGGCCACCATTGCCGACGATCGCGTTCCAGTAGCGATCGGTCTCTGCTTGGTCGTCGGTCGCGATCTGGAAAGAGAACGCTTCGCTGTGCTTGAACTCGGGCCCACCATTCAAGCCCATGCAATGCACCCCGGCTACGGTGAACTCGACCGTCAGCACGTCGCCCTTCTTGCCGCTGGGGTAGTCGCTGGGAGCGCGAAAGACGCGACCCATCGCGCTGTCTGGGAAGGTCTGGGCGTAGAAGCGGGCCGCGGCTTCGGCGTCCTTGTCGTACCACAGAACGATCGTGTTCTTGGCCATGTGCTCCTCCTCCGTCTCGCAACGGTCGCTATTGGGTTGGGGCCATGTGGGCCAGATGACGAGGGCAGTCGATTCGTGTGAGGTGCTAGTCGTAGCCGCCGCCCGCTGCACCAGGAATCGTCCAGCGCCCCTCGGTGCGACGACCGTCGGGAAGCGACGCCACTCCACGTTGAAGCCGCGCTCCGTGTCGCCGAGGACCGCGAAGCATCAGCGTGGGGCACGCAGCGGCCTCGTAGCGCGCAACGTGGCACCGCGCTAACACCACTGGGTCATGCCACGCGAGAAGAAGCGCGCTCCCATCCGTCTCCCTCCGGGCGCAGGCCGCGCGTACGCGATGGGCCCGGTGCACGCCGTCTTCAAGGCGGACGGCGAAGAGACGCGCAGGCGGTACTCGATCTCGGAGTGGTGGCTCGAGCCATACACGCGCGGTCCGGGCGCGCACGAGCATGAGGAGGACGACGTCTTCTTCGTGATCGAGGGGACGATGAGCTTCTTCGTGGGCGGCGCGTGGATCGACGCGCCGAAGGGTTCGCTCGTGATCGCGCCCGGAGGCACGACGCACGACTTCGAGAACCGCACCGCGAAGCCGGCGGGGGCGCTCAACTTCTCGGTGCCCGGCGACTTCGAGCCCGAGATGGCAGAGATCGCCGACTGGTTCCGCGCGCGTTCCCCCGCCGCGTCCCGCACGGCGAACGCGCCGCCGCGACCCAGGTCAGCGAAGTCCCCGGAGACCGTCGCCGCGAATCGGCCACGCGTGAACGCCGCCTGGCACGCACGTCATCCGATGCCGAAGCGCCCGACGATCGAGCAGCGGCTCGAATGGCACCGAGCGCACGCGAAGAACTGCGGCTGTAGCCCCATGCCAGCGAAGCTCCGGGCGATGTCGAGGTGACTCGCTACGCGCGCCTGCCTTCGGGGCGAGTCAACCCCGTGGGGCCGGGCCACTCGTGGAGCTGGACGCCGGGCATGCACCCATCCGGCGCCTCTGGTGCGCGAAATCAGCGTGTCCATTCGAGGACGTCCCAACGTCACCCGATCAGACCTGCGATGGAGCAGGTCATTCAGGAGGTCCGACGATGAAGTTCCTGTTTCTCTATCGAAAGTCACCCGATCCGGGCGATCAGCCTTCTCCCGCCGACATGCAGGCTGGCTACATGAAGTGGAAGGCCTGGATGACCAAGCACACGAAGGAGATCCTCGAACAGCCCCCTGCGCGCTCGGGCCCCAAGCCGGGCGGCGCATCGGCAGTGTGCAAGGCCGGCGCCGTGACCGACGGACCCTACGTCGAAGGCAAGGAGATCGTCGCAGGCTGGTCGTTCATCGAGGTCGAGTCGCTCGCGCGAGCGGTCGAGATCGCCAAGGAAGTTCCCATGTTTCCGAGCGTCGAGATCATCGAGATCACGTCGTTCTGACATGACGACGCCCGAGCTTCCAGAGCATTGGTTCCGCCGGGAGCTCGGGCGCTTGGTCTCAATTCTCTCGCGCCGATTCGGCGTCGATCGCATGGAGCTCTGCGAAGACGCCGCGCAGACCGCTCTTCTCCAGGCGACGCAATCGTGGTCGTCGAAGCTGCCCGACAACCCAGAAGCGTGGCTCTATCGGGTCGCGCACAACTACGTGCTCGACGAGCTTCGTCGCGAGAAACGAGGTGAGCGCTACCTCGCCGAAGTCCACGCCGACTACGCGCAGCAAGAGGTCCAGGACGACGTGCTTCGGCTGCTCTTCGTGTGCGCCGATCCTGCGATCCCGCCCGAGTCGCAGCTCGTGCTCGCGCTGAAGACCCTCTGCGGCTTCAGCACCGAGGAGATCGCGCTTCGGTTGTTCCAGAGCGAAGACGCCGTTCACAAGCGATTGCAGCGCGCCCGCGCCCGGCTACGCGAGCACGCGGAGGTGCAGGGCGTCGATCCGGAGCGTGTGCAGGGCGTCCTTCACATGCTCTATCTGCTCTTCAACGAGGGCTACAGCTCCGCGCAGCCCGATCGCGTGATCCGCCGCGAGCTCTGCGACGAAGCGCTTCGATTGGCGCTCGTGCTGAGGCGAGATCCCGCAGGAGCGCTCCCGGAGACGGACGCGCTCGTCGCGCTCATGTGCTTTCACGGAGCGCGCTTCGACGCTCGCGTGGACGGATGGGGAGGCCTCTTGCTCCTCGAGGAGCAGGATCGCTCGCACTGGGATCGCGAGCTCGTGGAGCGGGGGCTCGATCACCTCATGCGATCCGCACGCGGCGAGGCGGTCTCGCGATATCACGTCGAGGCCGGCATTGCGGCGCAGCACTGCCTAGCGCCCTCGTATGTCGACACCGACTGGGAGGAGATCGTTCGGCTCTACGAGGTGCTCGAGCGCGTCGCTCCGTCGCCGCTCAACGTCCTGAATCGCGCGATCGCGCTGGCCGCGTGGAAGGGGCCCGACGCGGGCCTCGCCGCGCTCGAGGCGTTCGAGGCGCCGAGCTGGCTCCTTGGTTTTTACTTGTGGGACGCGACGCTCGGCGAGCTTCATCGAAGGTGCGGGCATCGCGACCGCGCGCTCATGCATACGAAGCGCGCCCTCGAGGCCGCACCGACGAATCCCGAGAAGGCCCTGCTCGAACGGCGCCTGAACGAGATCTCCGCCCAGGAATCGGCCTCGTCGGGAAGATGATGAGGCGCCTGGCGGGGTGGACGGAGCGACGGCAGGCAGAGGCCGTGCCACGCCCGTCACTCGCCGACATGAGGGGCGATCTCGGGGTCGGTCCAATTGCTTGCGGAGCCCGGGTGCGACGCGTCGTGCCACTCGCTCACGCGTGCGCACGCTCGACCGGCGAGCTCGTCGTCCGGACACTTCTCGCGCCTTAGCGAGCCTCGGGCACGAGGCGTGGCGCGCTCGAAGTGCCGCATGCGCGCCCGTGGGGACGCGATTCGCACTCGCCGAAGGGAACGTAGCCCCGAACGCGAGAACCCGCGTAATCGATGTACGCGGTCGCTTCGCGGACTCACGATGATCGCGCTCGGCCTTGTCCCCCGGCCGCGGGTCTTCCGCGAGGGAGTTTCCATGGCTTCCAGGCAACTGCTCCTCGGCATCGGCGCCGCCGTCGCGGTGGCAGTCGGGGTCACTGGCTGCTCCTCGGGCGGTGAGGAGCCCTCGAACACCACCGGAGCGCAGTCGGCGACGCCTCCTGTTGCGGAGAGCCGCGAGAAGCGGGACGGCGTCGACGGCGGACGGGCGAGGGCGTTCCGTGCCGCGCTCGAGGCCGAGGGCTTCATCGTCCAGGATGGGCTGGCGACATTCGTGGACCCCATCGACGCCCTCGACCAGCACGCCATCGACTCCGCGTCGGGGTTCAACTTTCCCCAGTACTACAAGCGATTCGTGGTCCCCGCCCACCCGGACCAGGGGGGCGGGATCGACGAGGCGTCGGACGCCTTCAAGCTGGCGCCGAACGAGGCGATCGTTTACGCGGGTGGGACCCCGCCGCGAGGCGACTACTTCAGCTTCTGTCCGATGCTCTGGGCGAGGTACCCGGGCGTCCGGGTGACGGCGACCGGCGACTGGGTATTCGCGTCGCTCCGCGATCCGCTGAACGACCTGCGGATCCGTACCGAAGGGAGCGGAAACCCGTTCCACAAGAACACCATCGTAGTGTTCACGGCGGACGAGGGGATCTACGAGCGCGTCGCGAAGAGCGCCTGCGCTGCTGGGTATCCCGCCTCGATGCTGAACTCGTACGTGCTGCCCGGGGAGGAGCTGAGGATGGGCATCGGCGAGGACGCCGACACCCTGTTCTTCCTGCTGCGGACGGCGAACTTCACCAGCGAGGCCGAGGGGAGGCACTACCTGCACGACGACTCCTGGGCCAGGGTGTACCGGGTAACGCCGAGGGTGGCTCCCACGCTGCAGCCGTTCCCGACGCCCGCGTGGCGAGACCGGACCTTCACTCACGAGACCGTCCTGGTGCCGGGATTGCTGGAGGCACTGGATCGACTCGGGGGAGCGATCCTCGATCAGACGGCGGCGACGTCGTCGCGGCAGTTCGAGTCTGTCCGCTGGTTCGCGGACTCGAAGGACGTGCTGGAGGACGATCCGGCGTCTCCCGCGTTCCGCGCCTTCGTCGCCGGCGAGAGCTCCGACACCCCGTACTTCAGGACCGCGGAGGACGGCGCGCCGTCCGACTTCACGCTCGGCGACGACGACATGGTCGTCGTGTACGGCGTGAACCATGCCGCGATCGGAGTCGCGACGTACTCGAGCTTCGCCGTGTACGGCGACTGGGTGCGCTACCCGTGTCCGGACCCGGGAGCCGCACCGCGCTACCTCAACGGCTGTGGAGACCCGATCTGGAACGGCGTCGCGTCCATGAACAGCCACGACTTCGCCGGCAGCGCCGAGCGGTACCTCCCCGGCGACCCGATGGCGCGCTACCTCTACGCCGTCCGCGTCGTGAGGAAGGCCCGGGCCGCCGGGACGGATCCGTACCGCGTCGTCGTGCCGGAGCCGGACCCGAACCCGTACGGCTTCCCGGAACCCTCGGGGAATGGGATCCCCCTCGAGAACTCCATGATGATCGGGTACCGCGCCTACCTGAACCCGGTGACGCGATCGGGCCCGCGTCACGAGGACATCGTCCCGGATCGCGCGATCTGGTTCCGGCTCGCCGAGTAGCCATGCTTCGCATGACCGAGACGAACGCTCGAATCGATCAAGGGGAGGGAATCATGAAGGTACTCGCTCGAATGGGGATACCCGCGGCTCTCGTGACTTGCGCGATCGTGATCGGCCCCGGCGCCGCTCGCGGCCAGAACGTCGAAGAGTGTGCGTGGCCGATCGAGCTTTCACCGGAAGGATTCGGTAATGCAACGTCACCCGACACGGCCGCTCGATACTGGCTCATGCCCTTCGCCAACTACGACACGATGACGCTCGAGGGCACCTATCCTCATGCCCGCTTCTTCTCGTTCGTCGCCTACCAGACGAACAGCGAGAAGACGCCGACCGGCGTCATCGATGGCGATCTCCACGACGCCCAGATCACCCCTGATCCGGGCAGCGTCAATCCGTTCGTCGAACCCGGCGCCGCCAGCGGTACGTATACGGTCGTGATCTCGCGCGCCGGCCAGCCTCCCGGAAATACGATCACGGTCTCCTCGGACTTTGCCTGGCTGCTCTTGCGGATGTACGTGCCGGACGCGGATCCATCCGTTGGCGGTCACAACCTGATGGGCGGCGTGCCACTGCCCACCGTATCCGTGACGAGGAACGGCGCGAGTCAGCAATTGCAGCCATGCTCGCGGGTCAACAGGCTGACCGACGTGAGCGCCCTTCTTCAAGGGCTCTTCCCGGTCGACCTGACGGTGAGCGAAGGCACGCCAACTTCCGACCGGCTCTGGTTTGCGGCGCCGATTGCCCCGCCACCGTCGCTGCTTCCAAATCCAGAGAACAAGTATCTGGGCATGTTCCCGGGCGACTACCAGCCTGGGCGGATCATCGTCATCCATGGAAAGGCTCCGGGGTTTCCCGACACCTTCCACGGATCGTCGATCGCGACTCCGGCACGGGGTTTTCGCACCGTCGACCTGCGGTACTGGTCGATCTGCGAGGCCGATCTTGCGTTGCCGGTGCCGACGGTGGGCTGCGTGACCGACCTGACCGCCGATGTCGTGGGCGGCTATTACACGATCGTCATATCGGACGATCTGCTGCGCCCGGCCTGGCTGAGGCCCAACATCAGCTGGCTGCCGTGGGGCGACGAGCAGTATCCCAAGATGCTGTTCTTCCGAAACATGCTGCCTTCCCCCGACTTCCACCACTCCGTCCAGGATGCCGTCGCGGCCGATCCCCCTTGCACGTTCGCGCTCGTGTTGACGGGTACTCTGGACCGTTCCTCCGTGGACGAAGCGGGGAAGTGTGCCCAGGAAGTGATGGGCGACTATTACCCCGTTGCAACGTGGTGCGATAAGTCGACGTTCGTCGCTGGCGGAGTCCGGGCCTGTTTGAAGGAGTGATGGGAACCCCGGGCGCGGAGCGACCGGCGCAGCGAGCTCTCCTCACCCCGCCGCCACCTGGGACCCCGCCGCGCCGGCACCCGCGATCGCGGCGCGTCCGACCGCGACGGCGCGCGCCCCGCGGAGCACCAGGCCCTCGGCGTGGGCGGCCTCGAAGGCCGCCGCGCCGAGCGCCGCGCGGGCGTCCGCGGTGAGCCGGGAGCGAGCCGGATCGTCGAGGAGCCATGGCCGCGCTCCCACCGACCGGCGCGTGCCCTCCGCCGCGCCCAGCAGGAGCGCCGCGGTCCGCGCGACTCCCCTCTCGAACGCGACCGCCCCGGCCACGTCGAGCGCGCGCGCGATGCCCTCCGGGTTCTGGAGGGACGCGAGCACCGCCAGCGCCTCGTCCACCGCGGCGGCCGCGCGCTCGAGGCGCGCCTTCCCGACGTAGGCCCAGGCGAGCGAGAGCAGGCTCAGGCTCCGGATCATGAGCTCGCCCTTGCTCCGCATGCGCGCGGCGGCGCTCTCGTCGGCGGCGATGCCGTCCTCGAGGCGGCCCTGGAGCATGAGCACGCGACCGAGCACGATCAGGGCGAAGCACACGCCGAACGGGTGGCGCGAGCGCTCGAACGTCTCGAGCGCCTCCCGGATGGCGGTTTCCCCTCCCGCGGCATCCCCCGCGAGGCACCGCCCGAGGCCGAGGGGCACAGAGGCGATGGCGGCTCCGATCTCGTCCCCCACCTCGAGCAGCCCCGCGCGCGCCGCCGGGAGCGTCCGCGCCACCGCCGCGTAGTCGTTTTGCCCCACGGCCGCGAGCCCGATGACGAGCTGCGCGGTCGCGCGATCCCGGGGGGCCAAGCCTTCCGAGCGGAGCACCTCCTCCATCCAGCTCCGCGCCTCCGTGAAATGGCTCCGGATCCACCAGAACGGCCACAGGGCGAGACCCATCGCGGCCGCGGCGCCGGGCTGGTGCGCATCGAGGTGCCACCGCACCGCGGCGCGGACGTTGTCGAGCTCGTCCGACACGCTCGCGGCGAGCTCCGGCTCGCGGCTCAGGTCCCGCTCGAACGCGAGCCACCACTGCTCGACCCACTCGCGGAACCAAGCGGCGTGCCGGCGCCGGACCGGCTCCTCGTCGCCCGCGGCGCCGAGCTGCTCGAGCGCGAACTCCCGGATGCTCTCCAGCATCGTGAACCGGACGCTCCCCGCGCGGCCGTCGCCGCCGCGCACGAGGCTCTTGTCGAGCAGCGACGAGAGCACCTGGAGCAGGTCGCAGTTCGGCTCGCACACCACGTCGGCCGCATCCAGAGTGAACCCGCCGCGGAACACGCCGAGCCTCGAGAAGATGCGGCGCTCCTCCTGCGACAGCAGGCCGTGGCTCCAGGCGATGGTGGCGCGCAGCGTCCGCTGCCGCTCCGGCAGATCCCGCGGCCCGTGTACGAGGAAGCCGAGGCGCCGATCGAGGCGGGAGGCGATCTCGCACGCGCGCAGCATCCGGATCCGGGCGGCCGCGAGCTCGATCGCGAGCGGCAGCCCCTCGAGCCTCCTGCAGATCTCCACGACCGCCGCGGCGTTCTGCTCGTCCAGCGCGAACCCGGGGAGCGCCGCGCAGGCGCGATCGCGGAACAGCCGGACCGACTCCGACCCGAGCACCGCGCCGAGGTCGCACCCACAGCTCGGGTCCGGCAGCTTGAGGGGGCCCACCTCGTACCCGTGCTCGCCGCGCACGTTGAGGAGCTCACGGCTCGTGACGAGGACTCGCAGCCCGCGCGCCGTGGCGAGGAGCTTCGCCACCAGCGGCGCGGCGTCGATGACGTGCTCGAAGTTGTCGAGCACGAGCAGGACCCTGCGGTCGCGGAGATAGGCGACCAGCATCTCGAGGCGCGACAGGCCCGGGGTGTCCGCCACCCCGAGCGCCTCCGCCATCGCCCCGAGCACCTCCTCGGGGTAGGCCACCGCCTCGAGGAACACCGGGGTGATGCCGTCGCGGTAGCGGCACGAGAGCCCTCGCACCGCCTCGAACGCGAGGCGCGTCTTGCCGATCCCGCCCGGCCCGGTGAGCGTCACGAGCCGCGCCCGACCGGCGCACAGGAGCGCTCGTACCTCGTGGATGGCGTCCTCCCGCCCGACGAACGAGGTGGAGGAGACGGGTAGGCGCGAGGCGGGTTCCTCCTCGCGCGACGGCGTCGCGCCCGAGATGTCGAAGTGCTCGCTGAGTAGCGTCGCGAGGTCGTCCTCGAGCACCCTCCCGAGCTCGTCGGCGCTGTCGAATTCCTTGTACGAGGTCTGGTCCTCCTGGCGTATGCGCTCGAGCAGCGCGTCGAGAGGCGGCTCGCGATCCCCTGCGCGCTCGACGTAGAGCAGCTTCGGACGATCGCCTGAGAGCGCGTACTCGTCCTCGAGCCCGCTCACCGTCTGGTCGGGAGCGGTCCAGCCGTAGCGACGCGCATAGATCCCCACGAACACGTCGCTCTGCTCGAGATATGCGCGGTAGAGCGCACGCGGCGGGTACGGCCTCGCCCCCAGCTCGAACATCACCGGCGCGAGGTGTAGCCGCTCCACCGCGGCGCGCGCCGCCCTGCGCTCCGGCAGCAGATCGAGCGTCGAGCTGATGAAGACGCGCAGGCGCTGGTCCGGCGTCCGGATCGGCGTGGTCGGCGCGACACCTCGCCCCAGTGACACCGCGGTGCGCATTGCGCCCTCCGTCCCGACGCCGGTTGCGCAGCACCACGTTACCAAACCCGCACAGCGCGGACGGGTGAGACCCAAGTGATTGGCGAGCGTTCTGCTGCCGCGCGGGGAGGCGGCGGCGCTCGCCGGCGCATGCCTCGAGGACGCAGGCCAGAGGCTGCGCGCGGTCTTCCACTCCGCGGGCGCGCCTCCACCCGCTCCCGAGCGAGCAGTCGAGTCCTCGCAGCACACTCCCGTGAAGAGCGGGCGCTTATCGTTCGCGCGGCCGCCGCGGCGGCGACGCGATCGGCGGGGGTCGCGCCAAGGTCCACGTCGGTCTCCGACGTCGTCACGGCGACCGATGCGCTCAACGCGAATCCGGACGGCAGTCGACACCGAACGTCAACACCTTCGACCTCCTCATCACGAATGCGCTCGAGGCGCTCGAGGCGCGATTCCCGATCCGAGCCGCAAACGGCTCGAACCGGCCGCTCGCATCCGCCCCATCGGGCCACCATCTCGCGACGCGGCTATCGCCGCGCGTGAAATAGGCACATGGTGGTTACAGCCGCGATACTGCGGCGAGAGAAGGAGTCAAATGACAACCAACAACTCTTGGAGCACCTGGTCGCTTGGGACGAAGCTCACGGTCGGAATCGGAGGGATCCTCGCGGTCGTCCTCGTCCTCGTCCTGAACTTCGCCTGAGTCGCCGCGGGACGCGCCCGTCACGGGCGCGTTCCCCCAGCTCGGTTTTCGCCGCGAGCGCGTCGCTCGCGCCGCCTGCGCGTTCGAGCGCCTACCGCGCGCTTCCGCCCAGCTCGCGGGAGACGCGCTCGACGTCGCGGAGCACACGCAGGAAGTTGCCGCCCAGGATCTTGCGGACGTCGTCGGGCGAGTGGCCGCGGTCGAGCAGTGCGGCGGTGAGCTCCGGCAGGTCGGCCGGCGAGTCGATGCCCGCGGGCGGGACGATGCCGCCGTCGAAGTCGGTCCCGATCGCGACGTGATCCACGCCGGCCATCTTCACGAGGTGCTCGACGTGGTCGACGAGCACCGACAGCGGAGGGCGCGGCAGCTCGTAGCCGAGGCGCATCTCGAAGAGGAACGGAGACCACATCCTCGTAACGAGGTCGGCGTTCTCGAGCGAGCGGGTGAGCGCCTCGAGCTCGGGCGCGTGCGCCTTCTCGGCGGCGGCGACGCGCGCGGCGTATGCGGCGTCCAGGAAGGCCGAGTGGAAGTTGACGCCGACGACGCCGCCGTTCGCGGCGACGGCGCGGACGAGGTCGTCGGGTAGGTTCCGGCGGTGGTCGGCGAGCGCGCGGGCGCACGAGTGCGTCGCGAGGACCGGTGCCTTGCTCACCGCGATCGCCTGGGCCGCCGAGGCGTCCGAGAGGTGGGACAGATCGACGGCGATGCCGAGCCGGTTCATCTCGGCGATCGCGGCGCGGCCCAGAGCGGAGAGGCCACCGTGCCGGGGAGTGTCCGGCTTCCCCGCGTCGGCGAAGGCGGTGTGCGCGTTCCAGGTGAGCCCGACGTAACGGACGCCGAGCGCGTGCATCCGCGAGAGCTCGCCGACGTCTCCGCGGAGCGCCTCGCCGCCCTCGAGCCCGAGCAGCACTGCGATCTTCCCGGCGCGCCGGGCGGCGACGATCTCGTCGGCGCTCCCCGCGAGGACGAGCGCGTCGGAGTGGCGCGCCACCTGGGCGCGGACGGCCTCCGCGAGCGCGAGCGCGCGGGCGTGTGCGCCGGACTCCGGTAGCTCCGGCGCGTGCCAGAGCACGAAGAAGACGGCGCCGACGTTCCCGCGGCGGAGCGTCTCGAGATTCACCTGGCCGAAATCGCGGAGCGGCTCGCCGAGGTCGAAGTGCCGGTCGAGGAGCCGCTGCGGGGTGTCGAGGTGCAGGTCGATCACGAGGGCGTCGCGGTGGACCTCCTCGGCGGACGCAGGCACCCTCGGGGAGAGCCTCGTGGGCGCGCGGGGGCCGGAGCATGCTGCGCACAGGGTCATCGCGAGCAGGCAGGAGATCCGGGACATGGAGCCTCCATCCGGACTCGCAGCGTACACGATCCCAGCGGTCTTCGGAGACACGGTGCGCCCGCGCCCCAGCTCGAGGTGCTCGGGCGTGCCGCGCTGTGACTACGCGAGCGCCTGCAGGATCTGCCTGGCGAATGGCAGGTCCGTCCGCGAGCGCAGTCCGTCCAGGCTGCCCAGGTGGACGATCCGCCCCTCGTCGAGAAACGCCGTGTGATCCCCGAGCGCCTGCGCCTCCCGCGGATCGTGAGTGACGTAGAGAGCGGTGGCCTTGCGTTCGCCGAGGAGCTCGCGAAAGAACGAGAGCAGCTCTTGCTTGAGACCGACGTCCAGGTTCGAGAGCGGCTCGTCGAGCAGGACCGCGCGCGGGTCGAGCACGAGCGCCCGGGCGATGGCGACGCGCTGGCGCTCGCCACCTGAAAGCTCGCCGGGATGGCGACGCTCCTTTGCGGAGAGGCCGACGCGGGCGAGGATCGCGGCGATTCGGTCCTCCCGCTCGGCTCGCGTCACGTTTCTTCCAGCGAGCCCGAAGGCGAGATTCCCGTGGACCGTGAGGTGGGGCCAGAGGGCGAGGTCCTGGAAGACCATCGCGATCTCCCTCTCCTCGGGCGCGATCACGATCCGCCCTGGCTCGCTCACCAGCGCGTCCCCGATGCGCACGACGCCCGACTGCGGACGGACGAAGCCCGCCACGACTCTCAGGAGAGTCGTCTTCCCCGACCCCGAGCTGCCGAGGACCGAGAGGATCGCGCCGGCCGGCACCCGCAACGAGACCTCGTCGAGAACCTTTCGACCCTGGCGAAGCACGGCGACGCCGTCGAGCTCGATGGACGTGCTCACGCCTTCCTCCGAAAGAGAAGAACGGATCCTGCGACGAGCACCGCGGCCGTCATCGCCACGTGGACGCACGACAACGCCGCCACGACCGACTCCGGCCCGTTGGCCTCGAGCGTGAAGATCCGGACCGTCAGCGGCTCCTGGCCCGCCGGATAGAGCAGGACCGCCGTCTCGAGGTCTCGCAGGCAGAAGACGACGGCGAGGAGCCACGCGGCTGCGAGCCCGCGCCCGTGGAGCGGTACGAGGATCCGGCCCAGGCGGCGAAAGAAGCGCGCGCCGGCGATCGCCGCCGCCTCCTCGTAGTGCTCCGACCCCTGCGAAAAGGACACCGCCGTGGTCCGGAGGCCCACGGCGCCATACCGCGCCGCGAACGCCAGGGCGACGATGGCGCTCGTACCGTAGACGGCCTGGAGGGAGGGGCGATTCCAGGTGGCGATGAGGCCCACGCCCAGCACCGAAGCCGGCGTCACGAACGCCAGCACGGCGAGCGCGTCGAGCCCCACGCCGAAGCGGCGGCGTCGCGCCGCGGCGTGACCGATCACGACGGCGAGCGCGAGGACCAACGTCCCTGCGATCAGCGCATCGAGAAGGCTGTTCCACGCGCTCGTTCCGATCCACCGCGGCAGCTCCGCGAAGCCGCCGCCGCGGGCGGCCCGGGCGGCGAGCGCCGCGATGGGCGCGAGGGGCAGCAGCGCCGCGGCGGTCACGAAGACGGTCGCGGCGGGGCGCCAGCGGCCGAGATGCAGCTCGGGGACCTCGCGGCTCCGCGCACCCAGCACCGCGAAGGATCGCCGTCCGGCGACGCGTCGCTCGAAGACGAGCAGCCCGACGGCGACCGCGAAGAGCGGCAGCGCCAGCGCGAAGGCCTCTCCGGGCGCGTAGTCGGCGCCTCCGAGCCGCGAGAAGACCATTCCCGGGTAGACGGCCACCCGCAGGAACATCGGGACGCCGAGCTCGGAGAACGCGAGCGAGAAGACGATCAGTGCCGCGAGCGCGACGGCCGGCCGGATGAGCGGGAGGAGGATCCACGTCGCGGCGCGTCGGGGTCCCGCGACGAGGAGCGCCGCTTCCTCCAGCGTCGGATCGACGCCCTGCAGGGCGACGGCGGCGAGCGAGGTGGCGATTGGCGCGAGCGCGAGCGCCAGGACGATGACGGCCCCCGGCGCAGAAAAGAGGATGCGAGCGCCGAGGTCGGAGCCGACGAGGCCGCCGCGGCCGAACAGATGGAACCACCCCAGCGCGAGCAGGAAGGGCGGCACGAACAGCGGGAACGCATGCAGCCAGAGCGCGACGCGCCGGAGCGGGACGTCCGCGCGGCCGAGCAGCAACCCCAGCGGCAGCCCCACCGCGAGCGAGAGGACGGTCACTGCGGATGCGAGCCCGAACGATGACAGGAAGAGGCCCCAGGTCCGGTGCGCGGAGAGCGCTTGCGCCGCATGGCGGAGAGCGCCGCCCTTCGCGAGCTCGCAGCCCAGGAACACGATTGGCGCGAGCGCCAGCGCGGCGAGGGTGATCCCGGCCGCGATGAGGAGGAGGGGCTCCTCCCGGCGCCGTAGCGCTATAGCCCAGCCCATTCCCGGAGCCATGGCTGGAGCCGCTCCATCGTGTCGGCGACCTTCGAGTAGTCGATCTGCATGGTCTTGATCTCGCTCGCACGCTTTCCACCCGGCGCAGGGTCGACACCGGCCCGCAGCGGGATGTGCGCGGCGGCGTCGACGAGCTTCTGCTCGGCGGGAGCGGAGAGGAGGTAATCGACGAGCCTCCGCGCCTCCTCGGCGTGTGGCCCCGCGAGCGACACCACCGCGGTAGGCATCAGCAGGGTGCCCATCCCATCCTGATCGGGGTAGACGATCTCGATCGGCGCGCCGTCGTGGAGCGCCTCGGCCGCATCGTCGGTGTCGGCGAGGCCGAAGGCCACCTCGCCCGAGGCGACGAGGCGCTTCACCTCGCCGTTCGAGCTCGCGATCCGGCACCCGTTCGCCTTGAGCCGCGTGAGGAAGGCCTTCAGCGCGTCATCGCCCCATGCGTCCGCGAGCGCGGCGACGTGCATGGTGGTCGTGCCGAAGAGCGGGTTCGCGATCGCCGTCTGGCCCTTCCACCTCGGGTCCGCGAGGTCACGAACGGATCGAGGCATCTCGTCCGGCTTCACGCGGGTCTTGTTCACGAGGAGGAGGCGCGCCCTCGCGGCGCCACCGGTCCAGGTCCCGTCGGCTGCCTTGAAGGCCGGCGGTACCGCTGCGGCCTGCGGCGAGACGTACGCCTGAGCGAGCCCCCGCTTCACGAGCAGCTGCGGTCGGACGGGGTCCCCCGACCAGAACACGTCGGCCTGTGGGCTCCTCGCCTCGGCGATGATCCGGTTGAGGACCCCGGTGCTCTTCGTCTCCTCGGTGTCGAAGACGGCCCGGACCTTCACGCCGCTCTGGCGCTCGAAGTCGCGCAGGATGGGCTCCGTGAAGACCTGGTCGATCGACAGATACACGACGACCTCGCGCGAGCGGCTCCGGCAGCCGGCGGCGGCCGCCAAGGCGAGGGCGAGGCAGAAGAGCGATCGGCGTTGAATCATCTCGGGACTCCCACGCTGAAACCCCAGGTCAGCCCGGCGCGGATCTCGGTGATGTCGATCCCGCCGGCGCGCGAGAGTCGCACGCCGGCATCGAGCGAGAGGCCGTCCGAAACGCGCCAGATCGATCCGACGAGGCCGGAGACCGTCGTCGGTTCGTCACGTCCCCACTCCACGAATGCTTCCGCGACGGGGCGAACGGGCCAGGCGGCGTGACCTTCGAGGATGACGCCGCCGAACACGCCGGGGGTGTGCGCGCGGGTCCAGGCGCCGGCGCCGTTCACGTGGACGGTGAGATCACGCCAGCGCTGCGACACGACGAGCGCGCCCTCTGCCCCGACGCCGGGGTCGCCGTTGACGGTGGGGAGCAGGGCGGAGATCTCCGTCGCGACGCTCAGCCCATTTTTCTGCTGGAGGCTGCCTTCGCGCAGGACCCCCTTCAGCGAGAAGGCGGTGTCTTCGACGCGCAAGCGCGGCTCCTGGAGGTCGCTCCCGAGGTGCACGAGATGGCGCCCTTCGAGCACCGCCTCCCAGCGATCCGCGAAGCCCCAGTTGAGGATGAGGCTCGGCGCGACCAGCGTCTTGTCGGGCCCCTGCACCAGGTACCCGAGAGGACCGAACTCGATCTCCATCTCACCCTTCGCTGCCACCGCGGCGTCCGTCGAGTTGAACGGTCGGTACGCGCTCGCCGTGAGTGGCCATGCCGCTGCGAGCGCGAACCAGGAGAGAAGGAGAGCGCGCCGAATCCACGATGTCGTTCTCACGACCGTCGTTCCTCAGTGGCCCGCCTTCACCTGAAGCGGCAAGGTGAACCGCGAGATCTCCCGCTGGTCTTCCTTGAACGTCCGGTCGTTGTAACGGTTGAGGTCGTACACGAGGTTCGCCTCGAGGACGTAGCTGCCGTCGCGGAGCTCGGGCTGCCAGGTCAGGACCCGCTCCTCGCCGGCCCGGACAGGCGCCTCGTGCGGGCCCTGCTCGTCCGCCTGGGTCGCGGCGATGTGGTCGGGACGCTTCTTGTCCTCCTCCAGGAAGGACCGGTCGTCGGGGCGCGGGCCGTACCAGGGCGCGAACATCCACTCGCGCGTGGCGAGGACCTTCCCCTTGCGATCGAGGACCCGCGTCTGGAGGTAGATGGCACGCCGGTTCGAGCCGGTGGGGACGGAGTGCCCAGCGCCGACGTTGATCACGTGGAGCTCCACGTTCGCGCGGTCCTGCTGCGGCTGCAGCATGACGAGCGAAAGGGCACTGCCGAGCCGCTGGCCGGAGTGACCGCCGGTCCAGAGGTGGCGCGCGACCGCGCGCACCGGGACGTCCGCGCCCTCGGCGGTCTTTCGCTGCGTCCGCGGCATGTGGCAGTCCTGGCACTGCTGGCGACCGAGACCCGGCGCGGCGAAGTCGTCACGCCACTCGAGATAGGTCTGGGTCTGCTTGCCCGGGACGCGCTTGCCCATGGAATGGCAGAACGCGCACATCTCCGAGCTCGACATCCGCTCGTCGGCGAGGGTCGCGTGCGGCGCGTCGACCTTGTGCGGCCCCCGGATCTTCCCTTCGGGGGTCAGGTGGCAGGAGGCGCAGGTGATGCCCTCGCCCTGCGCCTCAGCGCGGGGTGCCGGCTTCACGATCTCGAGCGCGGTGCGCTCCGGAATCGCGAACGGCTGCGGGAGGTGGCAGACGTTGCACTTCTTGCCTTCCTCCTCGGCCTCTCGCGCGTGGATGGGCCACGGATCGGTCCCGGAGACGGCGTGCGCACTCGCCGCGACCGACGTGCCGGCGGGCATCTCGAGGACCTTGTCACCCTGCGCGCGCAGCCTGACGCCGGGGTATCGCATGTCGCTCCCGAACCCCTCGGCGTACTCACGATAGATGGCCTGATGGCAGGCGCCGCAGTCGGCGGACGGCGTCGCGGTCCCCTTGGGGAAGTCCCTGGACGGCGTGATGGCCGGGGCCGCGGGTGCGGTCGGAGGGGCAGCGGGCGCGGGGGATGCGGGACCGGTGGGTGCGGGTGCCTGCGCTCGGGCAGCGGACCCCGTGAGGACGAGCGAGGCGAGGACGGCGGTGAGGGGCTTCACGATAAGGCTCCTGTCGTTTGAGCTGCGGGACGGAGAATCAGCGGCAGCGAGAGGCGCTATGGAAGCCCGATCACCGACAGCGCGTCGAAGGACGTGACCGAGTCGGCCTTCGTCCAAACACCGACCTTCCCGGCGTCCTTGAACGTGTCGTCCGTCGCGTCGATGATCGGCTTCCCTTCCCAGGAGACCTGGAGCCGGTTGCCGCGCGCCTCGACCGCCAGCGTGTGCCAGGCCCCGGACACGACCCGTCCGCTCCAGCCCTTGATCTGCCGGCGCCGCCCGTCGACCACGCGGTACAGGTTCACGTTGTCCTCGAGCGCGTTGGCCCGGGCCAGGTAGTAGTTGTCCGCGTCGCGGTAGCGGATGACGAGTCCGCAGGCCTGGTCGACCTTCCCCGCCACCGGCTTGCACCGGACCTCGGCGCGAAGATCCCTGAGCACGGGTGCGTCGGCGGCCGCCACCGGGAAGCGGGAGTCGGTCCCGTCCTCATCGACCTGGGCCAGCACGTGATCGCCGGCGGGGGCGGAGGCGTCGAGCTGAATGACCCACTCTCCGGGACGGCCCTCGCCCGTCCGGCCGAGGGAGAAGCCGGCGGGCGGTGAGCCCACGGCATCTCCCTGGAAGTCCCAGGTCTTCCCAGCGGCCTGCGCCAGCGCCGGTCCTGCGAGCGCGACGGACGCCAGCGCAACAACACCGATCGTTCGAAGCATTGAACATCTCCTTTTCCTCGGTCGGAGCGAGCCGCTCCGCGAGAGCCAAGGATGGGGCAATTGCGCTCGCGGAGCTCCTGAAGACTCCCTGACAGCGCTGTCAGGATTCGTCTGCCATGGCGCCGCTATACTTTCGATCGTGCATGCCGAAGCTCCCCCGAGAGTCCTGATCGTCGAGGACGAGACGAAGGTGGCGCGGGCGCTCGCCGACGGGCTCGGCGCCGAGCGCTTCGAGACGCGCGTCGCGGCGAGCGGGGAGGACGGGTTCTTCCTCGTCTCGAACGAGTCGTTCGATCTCATCCTGCTCGATCTCATGCTCCCGCAGCGCGGCGGCCTCGAGATCCTCGCGGCGCTCCGGGCTCGCGGTCTTCAGACCCCGGTGCTGATCCTCACGGCCAAGGACACCGTCGAGGACCGGGTCCTGGGCCTCGACGTCGGCGCGGACGACTACCTCGTGAAGCCCTTCGCCTTCCCCGAGCTGCTGGCTCGCATCCGGGCCCTGCTCCGCCGCGGCAGGCTCGATCCGGCGTCGAAGCTCCGGCACGAAGACCTCGAGCTCGACCCCGTGAGTCGAGCCGTCGAGCGCGGTTCGCGGGCGCTGGAGCTCACGGCCAAGGAGTTCGAGATCCTCGAGTACCTGCTCCGCCACCAGGGGCGCGTGGTCTCGCGCGAGATGCTCGCGCGGGACGTCTGGAAGGTGACCGCGCGCGCGACGCCGCTCGACAACGTGATCGACGTGACCATCGCGCGGCTGCGCCGGAAGGTCGACGATCCGTTCCCGAGGAAGCTCGTCCACACCATCCGTGGCGTCGGCTTCGTGCTGGGCGTGGAGCCGCGATGACGCTCCGGCCGCAGAGCGTCCGCGCACGTCTCGCGCTGTGGCACGCGGGCGTGCTGACCCTGATCGTCTGCGCCTTCTCCGGTGCGGTCTACGCGCTCGTCCGAGCCCAGCTCTTCCGCGATCTCGATGCCCGGCTGGCGCGCGACGTCGCGACGATCGAGCGAACCTATCGGGAGGCCGACTACGATCTCGCGGAGGTCGAGACCCGCGCCGGTGTCGAGCTCTTCGAGGTCACCAACGCCGGAAGCGTCCTTTATCGAACGGCTGCCTGGACGAGGATCGGGCTCGACCGGGCGGCGCTGACCGAGGCCATGCCGGCCACCTGGTCCTCGCCGCAAGGGCACTCCTATCGGATCGAGACGAGGTCGTGGCACGAGCTCCGGATCGCGGTCGCGACCGACGAGGCGCTCACTCTCCGCGCTCTGGGCCGGCTCGCGCTCATTCTCGCGCTCGGCATCCCCTGCGCCGCGATCGGCGCGCTGGCAGGCGGGTACCTCCTCGCCGGCCGCGTCCTGGCGCCAGTCGGCGCCATGGCCAGGCACGCTCGGCGCATCACTGCCGAGTCGCTCGAGGCACGGCTGCCGGTCGAAGACCCTCGCGACGAGTTCGGCCAGCTGGCGGGCGTGTTCAACGACACGCTGGCCCGGCTGCATGACGCGTTCGAGCGCCTCCGCCGCTTCACCTCCGACGCCTCGCACGAGCTCCGGACGCCGCTCACCGCGATGCGGAGCGTGGGGGAGGTGGCGCTGCAGGGCGCGCGCGATCCGGCAGCCTACCGCGAGGTCATCGGCAGCATGCTGGAGGAAGTCGAACGGCTGACGAGGCTCGTCGAGGGCCTGCTCCTCCTGACCCGCGCCGACGCGGGACGCATCCAGGCTGCGCAGGCGGTGGTGGATCTGGGCGCGCTCGCGACGAGCGCTGCGGAGCACCTCCGAGTTCTCGCCGAGGAGAAGGGGCAGGAGCTGACGGTCGACGCCCCTCCCGCGGTTCAGGCGCGGTGCGATCCGGCGTTGGTCCGGCAGGGAGTCGTGAACCTCCTGGACAACGCGATCAAGTACACGCCGCAGAGCGGCTCGATTCGTGTGGTGGTCGAGGTCCTGCCTTCTGGTGAGCCAGCCGTCGAGGTGAGAGACACCGGTCCCGGGATCGCACCGGCGCACCTGGAGCGGATCTTCGAGCGCTTCTACCGGGTGGACGCCGACCGGGCGAGGCAAGCTGGCGGAATGGGGCTCGGCCTCGCCATCGCGCGGTCGGTCATCGCGGCGAACGGCGGCCGGATCGAGGTCGAGAGCACCGAGGGAGACGGGAGCGTCTTTCGAATGGTGCTGCCCGCCGTGTGACGACCGGCTGGATCCGTCCCTCATGAGAGCGCTCCTCCGAAGAGGCCTGGAGCGAAGGCGCGGAGAAGGCCGAGCGCTCCCCCCCGCCGCCACGACGACGACGACGTTCAGCCGCCACTTCCAGAAGGTGAGTTCTCCTTCTGCGCGTCGAGCGATCAGCGCCTGGTGGCGCCGCTGTGCACGGCGTACAGGTCGTCGAACAGCGCCGTGCCGCGGGCGAGGCGCTGCTCGTCGTCGGCATGCGCGGCAGCGATGCCCGCGACGAGCTGCCCGATGCCAGGCGCCTCCTCGCGGCCGTACTTCGCGTCCTTCACGTCGATGTCGTGGACGATCTCGGCGATCGCGCGGAGGGCGGGATCGGTGAGGCCGAATCGCCGCACGAGCACCTCGAACGTGCACAGCTCGCCCTCGTGAGTGAACTCCGATTCGAACATGTCGAAGCGAAGCTCGCCCTCTTCCGGGCGATACCCCTTCGCCGGGACGAACTTGAAGCGCGCCTCCGGATCGATGAACTTCCGGATGAGCCATGCGCTCGCCATCCGGTCCACCTTGATCCCGGTGCGTGTCACCCAGGTGCGGCCTTGGTGCTGCTCACGAGCCAGCGACGCCTTCGCCGGCTCCGTTCCTTCGACGGGCCTCATGCGTGCCTCCATTCCGGACAGGAGGCCATCGACGACCTCGCGCCCGGGTGCTCCGAAGAAGTCGATCGCGGCGAGCTCGGTCGCGCGCTGGCGGAGGCGTGCAACCTGCCTTACGAGCTCGGCGCGGCGGTCCTCGGGAACGACGCCTCGCTTCGGAAGAGCTGCCGCGATGGCGCGCGCCTGCTCCGCGAGGTGGCGGAAGTCGGCCTCGCGCTCCGACTGGAACCGCTCGATCACCCGCTCGTCGGAGAGGCCTTCGATGAACCGGGCCTCGACGATCGACGCGTCGCCGCCGCCCTTGACGACCTCGCGAAGGACCCACTGGAAGTCCTCCTGCGACTCGTCGTCGTAGGGCAGGGCGTAGACCGAGTTCTTGATGGCGACCGCCCCGATGCGAGCCAGGTGCCGGCCGATCTTGACCCGCAGATAGGCTGGTGTCGGCGGGATCTGGTGGATCAGCAGCATCCAGCGCGCCTCCGGCCGGGCGGGGGGACTCTCACGTTTCTTCAAGGCGCTCAACTGTGTCGGTGATGTAGCAAGTGAATCATTGGTGCGCGAGACCCGGACGGGACGGACTCCGAGCGTGCAGGCCTCCGCGCAACCGCGCGGTGCCGAGACGGGCCGGTGAGCGTGGGCGGTCGTCAGCGGAGGTGATCTCGGGCGCATTCACCTGTGGCCCGAGCTCCGGATCCGATACCGGACCCAGAGCAGGTCGCCGCGACGACGCTCGACGGACACGAGCTTCAGGTGGCGCGCTGGCCCGGGCCCTTCACGCGCGTCGAAGAGCGTCGGCGTGCCGACCCCGCCGTCGGCGACGGGAGCGACGAGGACGCTGAGCTCGTCGATGACGCCGGCTGCCAGGAACGAGCCGTTGATCTTTCCGCCGCCCTCGAGGAGCAGCCGTCGAATTCCGAACCGGGATCGCAGCTTGCGGAGCACGGTGGGAACGTCGATCCGGCTCTTTCCGCCGAACAGGTAGGAGACGCCGCGCGCGCGCAGGAACGCGAGGTAGCGATCCGGGACCTGCTCCGTGAGCACCGTCACGGCGTGCTCCCCGTCGATCGCGGCCGATTCCCAGCGCAGCTTCCCGCCGGGATCGATCGCGACGGCGTACGAGGGGGCGTCGGAGCGCGCGACGAAGTCCGTCCGCGGGAGGCGGGCGCCGCGCGTGGACGCCGGCAGCCTCGCCTTCCCCGCGTAGGGCTCCATCGAGATGCGGCCGATGATCCAGGCGTCCGCCTGGAACGACGCGGCGGTGCGCTCGTACTCCGCGAGGAGCCCATGCGGCAGGCGCCAGCCGTCGGTGACGATCCGTCCATCGACGGACGGGACCATGTGACAGATCACGTAAGGACGCTTCGTCATGACGGGCTCACCGACCGTACTGCGCGGGCGGTGGAGCGAGGACGGAGAGGGAGACGATCGCTGCGAGCAGGTTCATGTCGCCGGCCTCGACGGCCTACGCCGCCTTCAGGGAAGCCATGTCGATCGAGAAGCGGTACTTCACGTCCGACCGCAGCATCCGCTCGTACGCCTCGTTCACCTTCTGCACCGGGATCACCTCGACGTCGGCGGTGATGCCGTGCTTGCCGCAGAAGTCGAGCATCTCCTGCGTCTCCGGGATGCCGCCGATGGGCGAGCCGGAGATGCTGCGGCGGCCCAGGATCAGCCCGAAGGCGGCGAGGGCGGACGGCCTCTCCGGCGCGCCGACGAGCGTGAGGGTGCCGTCGCGCCGGAGGAGCTGGACGTACGCGTTGAGGTCGTGCTCGGCGGAGACCGTGTCGAGGATGAAGTCGAAGCTGGCCGCGTGCTTCCGCATCTCGTCGGCGTTGCGCGACACGACGGCCTCGTGCGCGCCGAGGCGCAACGCGTCCTCCTTCTTGCTGGGCGAGGTCGTGAAGGCGACGACGTGGGCGCCGAGCGCGCGGGCGAACTTCACGCCCATGTGGCCGAGCCCGCCGATGCCGACGACGCCGACCTTCTTTCCCTTCGTGACACCCCAGTGGCGCAGCGGCGACCAGGTCGTGATGCCGGCGCAGAGCAGCGGCGCGACGCCGGCGAGGTCGAGGTTCGAGGGGACACGCAGGACGAAGCGCTCGTCGACGACGATCCCGTCCGAGTAGCCACCGTAGGTGACGCCGCCGAGGTGCTTGTCCGGCGCGTTGTAGGTGAGGACCTGGCCGGGGCAGAACTGCTCGAGCCCGGCCTGGCACTCGGGGCAGGTGCGATCCGAGTCGACGAGGCAGCCGACGGCGGCGAGGTCGCCGGTCGCGAACTTCGTCACGGCGGAACCGACCCTCGTCACGCGACCGACGATCTCGTGGCCGGGAACGCACGGGTACACCGTGGACATCAGGCTGCTCCACTCGTTCCGGACGGTGTGGAGATCGGAGTGGCAGATCCCGCAGAACAGGATCTCGAGCTGAACGTCATGCGGGGTCGGATCGCGACGGGCGATGGTGGTAGGGGCGAGCGGCGCGGTCGCGCTCGCCGCGGAGTAGGCCTTGGCGTGGAACATGGACTGTTTCTCCCTTCGGGGTGCGCTGCGGCCCTGCACGGAGCCGGGCGACGCCGTGAAACCTACGCGCGCGCCGAGCCCCGCGAAACGGGCGAGAAGTGGATGGGCCGTTCAGGAAAGCTTCACGAAATGCAGGACTCCACCGGCTTACCGTGAGGAGGGGAGGGATGGAGCGTCAGCCTCGAACGATCCCGCAGCCCGTTACTCAGCCGGGCGAGCACGAGAAGGGCGGCTCTGACTCGCGGTCGGCCCGACCCGTGCGGAGCGGGCGCCTGAATTGCGGACGCGTGTGCCACCGCACAACCCTACGGCATGGTCGTCTTCGAGATCGTCATCGCCTTGCTGCTCGCGGGCGCCGGCCTGACCGCTTTGTCGCGGCGCATGGGGACGCCGTACCCCGCGATGCTGGCGCTCGCCGGCGCTGCCCTGGCGCTCGTCCCCGGCACTCCGACGCTGGTGCTCGAGCCCGATCTGGCGCTGACGCTCTTCGTCGCGCCGGTGCTCCTCGACGCCGCGTTCGATTCGTCCGCGCGCGATCTTCGCGCCAACTGGCGGTCCGTTGCCGGGCTCGCCGTGGGCGCCGTCGCCTTGACCGTCGCCCTCGTGGCGGTGGTGGCCCGGGCGGTCGTGCCGGACATGCCGTGGGCCGCCGCGGTGGCGCTCGGCGCGATCGTCGCTCCACCCGACGCGGCAGCCGCGATGGCGGTCCTGGGGCAGCTCCGCCCGCCGCACCGCCTCCTCGTGATCCTCGAGGGCGAGAGCCTCTTCAACGACGCGACCGCGCTCCTCGTCTTCCGGCTCGCGCTCGGCGCCGCACTCGCGGGCTCGGTGTCCCCGGTGAAGGCCATCCCGCTGCTCGTCGTGGTGACCGCCGGCAGCGTGGTGCTCGGGTACGTGCTGTCGCGCGTGATCGTACCGCTCACCGCGCGGATCCAGGACGTGCCCATCGCGGTCGTCGTCCAGTTCTGCGGCACGTTCGCCGTGTGGATGCTCGCGGAGCGCCTCCACCTCTCGGGCATCCTCACCGTCGTCGTCTTCGCGATGGCGAGCACGCGGGCCGCGTCGCGTTCCGTTCCCGCGCGGGTCCGGGTCCCGTCGTACGCGGTGTGGGAGTTCGCGGTCTTCGTCTTGAACGTGCTCGCGTTCATCCTCGTCGGGTTCCAGCTCAAGGCGATCCTGGGCCGGATCGACGCGGCCACGCTGGCTCGCTACGTCGTGGTCGCGGCGGCAGTCTGCGCCGCCACCATCCTCGCGCGCATCGTCTGGGTCTCCGGCGCAGCCGCGGTCAGCCGGTGGCGGTGCCGTCCCGCTGCCGAGGGCGAGGAGCCGCGCCGCGACGCCGTCGGGCTGTCGCCCCGCGCGGCGGCCGTCGTCGGGTGGTGCGGGATGCGCGGGATCGTCACGCTCGCCGCGGCGCTCGCGCTTCCCGCGGGAGGAGGCGGCGGGGCGGCGTTCCCGTACCGCGACCTGGTCCTGTTCACGGCGTTCTCGGTCGTGCTCGGCACGCTCGTCGTTCAGGGGCTGACGCTCCGGCCTCTGATGAGCGCGCTGCGGCTGCGGGATGACGGCGAGATCGAGCGCGAGCTGCGCCTGGCTCGCGTGGAGGCGCTGCGGGCGTCGGTCGCGGCGGCGGGAGAGGCGCCCGGTGACGACATGTCGAGCATGCTGCGCCGCCGCTACGAGGTGCTGCTCCGCCGCGCCGAAGCCGACAACGCCGGCGGGGCGGTGGGCGCGGATGGGCAAGAGGGGCAGCGGCTCGACGTCGGGACGGACCTGGTACGCAAGGCGACGGCCGCCGCGCGCAGCCGGATCCTCGCGCTGCGGGCGGACGGCACGATCGGCGACGCTGCGTTCCAGCGCGTCGAGCAGGAGCTCGACCGGGAGGAGCTGAACTTCCAGCCCCTCGGACCGGACGAGGCGGCTGCCGCGCGCTGACGTGGCGGCGCCAACGGGCCCGCGCGAGCCGCGCCTCGAGCGACCGCGCGTCCGCAAGGAGCGGCGCGTTCGCGTCCGCGCGCCGCCACGCCCGCAGGAGCTCGTCCAGGCGTTGAGGTCGCGCTCGCGCTCGAAGTACTCGCCGGTCTCGCTGAGGTGCCAGCGGACGTCGCCCGCCTGGAACAGCGCCTCCTTGTCGAGCGGGTACGCCTCGACGTCCCGCCTGCGATCTGCACGGCGCTCAGGGACGAGGCACGGTGACGGGCGGCACGCGCCGCTCGCTCGGGGACAGCCGGCGTCGAGAACGACGATTGGACCAGCGTGCGAACCCCTGCAGCCCGGGGATCTGGTAGCTCCAGAATGCCTCGATCGCCTCGCGGAGCGCGCGCTCGTCGGCGTGCGCCTCCAGGATCGCCGCGAGCATCCGCCGGGTGTTGTCGAAGATCCGGGCGAGCACGAAGCGCGCGGCCGCGCTTGCGCCGCGACGCGGACGCAGATCGGCGAGCGTCGAGGCGACGAGACGCTCCACGAAGCGCGCGCCGAACGCGGCGTAGTCGGTCCCCGCGGCGCGGTCGAGCAGGATCACGACCGCGAGCCGGTGCTCCGCCCAGAAGCGCAGCATCTCGTCGCCGATGTCGTCGGCGCCCCGGGTCGCCTCCGCCCGGAACGCGCGGGAGAGGGCGCGCACACGTCGGTCGAGCAGCGACTCGAACTCCTCGGCGAGCGCAGGCGTGACGAGCGCATGGAAGAGCTCGTACTTCCCGGCGTAGTAGCGGTACGTGCTCGCCGTTCCGACCCCGGCGCGCTCGGCGATGGCGGTCATCTTCGCGCCGGCGTACCCGCGCTCCGCGAAGATCTGGAGGGCGGCCGCCTCGATGCGCGCGCGCACCTCGTCCTTGAGGACCTGGGGCATCAGGCCTCGAACAGCCGCGGGTAGGAGAAGGGTGCCCAGCGTTCCGCCCAGGGGCGCGCCTCCTCGAGCTGATAGGCGAGACCGAGCAGGAGCGCGTCCGCGCCCGGTGCGGCGGCGAAGTGGACGCCGATGGGGATGCCCTCTTCGGTCCAGTGCAGCGGCACTGACATCGCCGGGCAGCCCGCGATGTTGTGGATGGGCGTGTAGCCGACGGTGCGCCCGGTCCGCCGGAGCAGCTCCTCGCGCGGCAGGACCGGGGAGAGGTGGCCAAGGCGCCAGGGCGTCGTCGCGAGCGTCGGCGTGAGGACCGCATCGTAGCCGCGGATCGTCTCGAGGTACCGCTCGGTGCCAGCGGCGAACGCCGCGCGCGCCGCGGGCAGCGCGCCCGGGCCCCGGCGTTCGAGCTCGTCGACGAGCGCCCAGCTGAACGGTTCGAGCTCGTCCCGCTGCACCGGGTGTCCTCGCAGCCGGTCCACCAGCTCCACGAGGCCGGCCACCGCCGCCCCGGCGACGATGAAGAAAGCGTCGCCGAGAGCCGCGCCGTCGAGATCGGGCGAAGCGACGGGCTCGACCCGGTGTCCGAGAGCCGCGCAGAGCCCAGCCGCGTCGTCCACGGCGCGGCGCACCGCCGGCTCCGGCTCCTCGCCGAGGAGGGTGCGCGTCCAGGTCGCGATCCGCAGCGAACGCGCGAGCGGCTCCCGCACGTACCCTACGGCGGGGAGCGGACCGGCCCGGTCCTCCGTCACGGAGAGGAACAGGGCGCTGTCGCGAACGGTGCGGCTCACGCAGTGGTCGGAGACGAGGGCGCCGAACTCGGAAGGGAGGCTCGCCGGCACGCAGCGCGTCCGGCTCGGCTTGAACCCGAAGAGGCCGCACACCGAGGCGGGGATCCGGATCGACCCGCCGCCGTCGTTCGCGTGGGCGAGAGGAACGATCCCGGCGGCGACCGCTGCAGCGGCCCCGCCGGATGAGCCCGCGGCCGACAGCGACAGGTCCCACGGGTTGTGCGTCACGCCCTCGAGGAGTGTCTCCGTGCTGCCCAGCAGCCCGAATTCAGAGGCAGCGGACTTTCCGACGGTGACGAGCCCGCTCTCATCGATACGGCCGATGTACGGGGTGCGAGTCTCGGGCCCCGCGACGTTGCCGGCGAACACCCGCGAGCCACATGACCAGCGCAGGCCCGGGTACGGGGTCACCTCCTTCACCAGGAACGGCACGCCGGCGAACGGTCCGGGCGGCACCTTCGCCGCGCGCGCGCGCTCGAGGTCCACGGCGGGGACCACCCGCAGCAGCGCGTTCAGAGCCTCGAGCCGCTCGGCGAACGCATCGAGCAGGTCGGACGCGGTGAGCTCGCCGCGCGCGACCAGCGCCGCCTGCCCGACCCCGTCGAGCCGGGAAAGACCGCGGAACTTCGCCATGAGACGCCTCCTCGCGAGGTTGAAACGCGAACATGGTATTCCCGTTTCCGCCTCGCGTCAAAGGAGCCCGGCGCCCGCGACGGAAGCGCCACGGATGCCGATCGAATCGCCCCGATGAGCGATCGCGGAGGCACGCCCGCGAGACCCCAGAGCATCACCGGCCCGCCTCGGGCACGATCTGGTCGGCTCGCGGCGCCCGGAGCGCGAGCCCCGTCACCGCCGCTCGAGGACGCGCGCGCGGCGGACCGCGCGCTCGCGCCGGTCGATCGCTTGAACGGCGCGGACCGCGTACTCCTGCGCCGTGTAGATCTGCTTCAGGGATGGGGTGCCGCTTCGGTGCCGGCTCATGTCCCCCACCGCGAAGAGCCCGCGCACGCTCGTCTCGCTCGTCGCGTCGTCGACGAGCACGTGGCGGGCGTCCTCCGGACCGTCGCCGGCGTCGAGCTCCGCGCCGAGCTGGAGGGCGAGGTCGTTGTAGACGCGGTGCAGCCCCATGGCGACCATCCCGAACCGCGCCGGTACCTGCGCGCCATCCTCGAGGCGGAACCCGCGGAGGCTTTCGCCCTTCCGGCCGCTCTCTCCGTCCAGGATCTCGACGAGCCGCGCTCCATGGAACGCCACCCCGTAGGCCTCCATGAGTCGCAGCGTCTCCGGCCTGGCCTCGAGCGCCTCGCCGTTTCCGAGGAGGACGACGGCCACACCGTAGCGCTCGTGCAGGAGGAGCGCGACCTGAGCGGCGGCGTCGCTCGCCCCGAGCACCGCCACCGGCGTGCCGCGCACGAGGTGCCCCTCGCAGAGGATGCAGTAGAGGAGGGACTCCGCGTTGGCCCAGGGATAGATCCAGCGGATGTCGTCCACCACCTTGCCGCCCTTCGTGGTGAGCTTCACTCGCGGCTGGCGGTCCATCACGCCGGTGGAGAGGATGACCGCGCCGGCGCGGAGGCGCTGGCCGCGGTCCGTCTCGACGACGAACCCGGTGTCTTCTGCACGCGCCGCGACGGCCTTCTCGTCGAGCAGCGTGGCCACGTCGGCGAAGTCGGCGGTCAGCCGAAGCGTCACGTCCTCGACGATCTCCGGGATGCCGACGTGGAAGTGAGTCCGGGCGATCGCCTCGCGCGCGGCCGCGTGCTCGGGGCCCGAGAGCAGCTCGAGCACCTTTCGCTGCACGATGCCCCCCGAGACGCCGATCATGTTGTCCACGTTGTAGACGTAACGGGCCCGGCTCGCGCGAGCGGTCCTCGCGTCGCCGCGGATCCAGGCGACCGTGAGGCCGTGCTGCGCTGCGCGCAGCGCAGCCGCGCTCCCCCCGATGCCGCCCCCCACGACGATGACCTGGCACTGATTCACGGAGCGCCTCCCGCCTAGCCTCGACGGCCTCCATGTAGCGTCCGGCGGGCACGCGCAAGGTTACGGCGCGCTCCCCACCGTCCCCTCAGGGGGTTGGACGGCCTGCTCCGAGAGTTTTCGCCCCGGCCGCGCCCGCGTTGACGGGTGCGCCCATCCCGGCGCGGCCACCTTCCGATCAGGAGGCCTCCTTGCGGAGCTGCCTCGAGCGCAGGTCGTCCTTCGTCCACTCGAAGGGCAGCGCCTCCAGCGTACCGGCGCGCTGGATTCGCTCCGCTGCGGCGAGCATCTCGTCCAGGATGGCGACGTGGGTGGCGTCGTCGTGCAGGTCCCCCATGGTGAGGCCGAAGGGGTGCTCGACGAGGAGCGCGCGGGAGGGCTTGATGCGGCGCGTGATGCTGGCGGAGAGCGTGAGGGACATCGTGCTCACCCCCTCCTCGTCGAGGACCCGCTGGACCAGTCCGACCGACTGGTTGCAGACGGGTCACGCGGGCACGAGGAGGGCGAGGTCGACCGCGTCCGACCGCAGCCGCCGCGCGACCTCCCGGCCGTTGTCTCGCAGCACGTCCGTCTCGATGGCGTAGCCCATGAAGCTGTAGTGGCGAGGTGCCGCGGCGCCGATCCGGCCGCTTCGCTCCAGGGTGCGGAGCGCGCGGAGCGGGAAGACGACGTCCACGTCGTCCAGGGCGCGCCGGGTGTCGTAGCCGCCGTGAGAGAGCCCGATGCGGGCGAGGTCGACGTCGTGCGGAAGCTCCCGGAAGCTCGGGTCACCTTCCTTGCTACGCCGGAACCGTTCCTGCTCGCCGGCGAGGTACGCGCCGGCGGTGACGACGAGCGCCACGGTCCCCGTCGAGACGGGTCGGCCGAGCGCGTTGACGCGGGACGGCTCGTCGTACGACTCGAACTCGAAGTCTGGGAGGAGCTTCTCCCGGATGTAGTCACGCTCCACGTCTGCGAAGGACTTCACGTCGGTGGACCTCCTTCCGGTCAGCGCACGCGCTGCTTCGAGCCGACGGAGAGCTCGCGCGCGACGTCCACGAACGCCCTGAACGCCGGCGACACCTGCGATCTGCTCGGGAAGTACAGGAAGAACCCGGGCACCGCGGCGGCGTAGTCCTCGAGGACGATGCGCAGGGCGCCGCGGCGCAGCTCGTCTGCCACCAGGGGCTCGAACGAGTAGAGGAGGCCCACTCCCGCCTCGGCGAGGAGCCGCATGAGCTCGGGGTCGTTCGTCGTGACCGATCCGTGGACGGGCACGCGCCACTCCTTCTTTCCGCGCTCGAGCTCCCACGCGTACCGCGCGCCGCCGACGTCCGTGCGGATGCAGAGGCAGTCGTGCTGGAGGAGGTCCTCTGGCCTCTGCGGCGCCCCGCGGCGCTCGAGGTACGACGGAGCGGCGACCACGACGAAGCGCCCGGGCGGCGTGAGACGGACCTGGACCATGTCGCGCTCGATGGCCTCCGACAGGCGGATGCCCGCGTCGAAGCCCTCGGCGACGATGTTCACGAAGCGGTTCTCGGCCTGGACCTCGACCTCCACCTTCGGATGCCGCTCCAGGAACCTCGGCAGCAGGCGAGCGACGACGAGCGACACCGCCACCGTCGGGACCGACAGCCGGACGCGGCCCGTGATCTCTCCCGGGCGAGCGGACACCGTCTTCAGCGACTCCAGCGCCTGATCCACCGCCGGGCCCGCGTTCTCGACGAGGCGTTGCCCAGCGTCCGTGAGCGCCACCGTCCGCGAGGTCCGCGTGAGCAGCGTCACGCCGAGCCGCGCCTCGAGCTGCCGGACCGACTGGCTGAGCGCGGAGGTGGACACCCCGAGATCCCTCGCCGCGGCCGCGAAGCTCCTGCGGCGCGCCACCGCGATGAAGGAGCTGAGGGCGTTGAGCGGAGTGAAGGCCATGGGGACGCTATCGCTGCGCTTCGGGGATGACCTCGTTCACGCAAGTCAGCGCGCTGAGCGCCCGAGGATAGCCGATGTACGGAAGAAGCTGCGTCACGACCGCGATGAGCTTCTCCTTGTCGTTCCCGACGTTGACGTTGCCCTGGATGTGCCCCTTGAGCTGAGGCTCGGCGCCCCCGAGCGCCGCCAGCATCGAAAACGTCAGGAGCTCCCGCGTCCTGGCGTCGAGGCCACCCCGGGTCCAGTAATCGCCGAAGCAGTTCGCGGAAAGGAGCTCCTGGACGTGGCGCTGATTGGCGGGCGCGGCCGCGTACAGCTCGTCGATGCGACCCCCGAAGATCTCCTTCTGGAGGGCCAGCCCCCTCGCGCGCCGGTTCTCCGGCGCCGTCGTGGACTGAGCCTCCAGCGGCAACTCCACGCCCCTGGCCCGCAGCACGTCGTTGGTCGTGTGGATGAAGTCGACGACCTTGGCGATGCCGACGTAGGGGACGGCCTGGTACAGGATCTCCTTGGCCTCGACCGGGGTGACGCCCACGTTCAGCGCTCCGCCGAGCATCATCCTGTACTCGCTCGAGGCTTGGCTCGCGATCGTCGACGCCAGGATGACCATGACCCTCGTCTTCGGGTCCAGGTTCCCGTGACGGAGAACCTCGTCGAACGCGAAGTTGTCGAAGATCTCGATCAACTCCGGGTCCGTCTCCTTCAGCTTGGACTCGTACCCGGGAAACAGCTGCTCGTGGTTTCGGACGGCCGCTTCCGTCAGATGAGCGACCGGACGGTTTCGGGTGGAGTTCATCTCGATCCTCGAGTGGGCGCTGCACGCGGCCAGGGACGTCAACGTCAACGCCGCGACGGCGATGACCTGCTTCATGGTGCGCTCGCGATCGTCGTCAGGCGTTCGTCATGTCGATGACGAAGCGGTAGCGCGCCGCCTTGTCGACCACCTTGGTCCAGGCGTCGTCGATCCTGGACATCGGGACCTTGGTGATCTCCGGCCTGATGCCGTGAAGCTCGCAGAACTGCACGAGCTCCTGCGTCTCCCGGATCCCGCCGATCTGCGAGCTCGCGAACGAGGTGCGATCTCTCAGGAGCGAGAACGGGCCGATCTGGTGAGGCTCGGTGGTCTTGCCGACGCCGACCATGCACAGCGTGGAGTCCATCTTCAGCAGCGGAATGAGCCGCTCGAGGTCGTGCTGGTACGGGACCGTGTCGAGGAGGAAGTCGAGCGACCGCCGGTACTTCGCCAGATCCGCTCCCTGATCGTTCACGATGACGGTCTTCGCGCCGAACCGCCTCGCGTCGTCGACCTTGCCTCTCGACGTCGTCAGCACCGTCACCTGGGCGCCCATCGCGGCGGCGATCTTCGTCGCCATGTGACCGAGGCCGCCGAGCCCGACGACGCCGACCTTCTTCCCGGGGCCGACGCTCCACCTCCGGAAAGGAGAGTAGACGGTGATCCCGGCGCACAGCATCGGTCCCGCGTGCGCGAGGTCGATCGCGTCGGGGATCGCGATGACGAAGTCCTCGTCCACGACGTTGAAGGTCGAGTAGCCGCCCTGCGTGAGCGAGCCGTCGCGGTCCTTCGACCCGTAGGTGAGGACGCTGCCGTTCTCGCAGTACTGCTCCATGCCGGCCTCGCACGGACCACAGTGGCGGCAGGAGTTCACCATGCAGCCCACCCCCACGCGAGAGCCCACCTTGAACTTGCCGACGCTCGAGCCGACCGCCACCACCACGCCGGCCAGCTCGTGCCCGGTGACGAGCGGGAACGTCTCCTTCCGCCAGTGCTCGCGCCCATGGTGGATGTCGGAGTGGCAGATGCCGCAGTACTGGAGCTTGATCGCGACGTCCTTCGGCCCGAGCGCTCGCCGCTGGAACTTCAACAGCTCGTGGGGGCCCTGGGACGAGTAGAGCGCCATCCCTTCGACCGGGAACGGGCCCTGTCCGTAGCTCGTCCTCTCGGCGCCTGGAGCGGCTCCCGCCGTGGACGGCTTGAACAACCCGGCGGCACCTGCGCCCGCCGCGGCGAGGGCGCCCGTCCACATGAAGCCGCGCCGGCTCAGGGTCGTCGTGTCGTGGGAATCCGGCTCGCGCTCGGGCGGCCGCTTCGCAATCTGATTCTTCATGGTTGGCTATCTCCGAACACGAGCCGCTAGAGCCCGGTCCTCTTCTCGAGCTCCTCCGGGTACCGCGCGCCCTCCACGCGAATCTTCGACGCGGCCTCGTCGATGGCGCGGAGGTCGTCCGCGGTCAGCTCGACGTTCGCGGCGCCGAGGTCCTCCTCGAGCCGGTGCAGCTTCGTCGTCCCGGGGATCGGCACGATCCAGGGCTTCTGCGCGAGGAGCCACGCGAGCGCGATCTGCGCGGGGGTCGCCTGCTTGCCCGCCGCGATGACGCCGAGGAGGTCTACGAGCGCCTGGTTCGCCTTGCGCGCCTCCGGGGAGAAGCGGGGCACGATGTTGCGGAAGTCGTTCTTCTCGAACGTGGTCTTCTCGTCGATCTTCCCCGTCAGGAATCCCTTGCCGAGCGGGCTGAACGGGACGAACCCGATGCCGAGCTCCTCGAGCGTCGGGAGCAGCTCCTCCTCGGGCTTCCGCCACCACAGCGAGTACTCGCTCTGGACCGCGGCGACCGGCTGCACGGCGTGCGCGCGGCGGATCGTGTTCACGCCGGCCTCGGACATGCCGAAGTGCTTCACCTTGCCAGCGCGGATGAGGTCCTTCACCGTGCCCGCGACATCCTCGATGGGAACGTCCGGATCCACGCGGTGCTGGTAGAGGAGGTCGATCGTCTCGACCTTCAGCCGCCGGAGCGACGCCTCGGCGACCTCGCGGATGTGCTCGGGCCGGCTGTCCACTCCGATCGTCCCGAGCTTCATCCCGAACTTCGTCGCGATGACGACCCGGTCGCGGACGGGCGCGAGCGCCTCGCCGACCAGCTCCTCGTTCGTGAAGGGGCCGTAGGCCTCGGCGGTGTCGAAGAACGTGACGCCGCGATCGACCGCGGCGCGGAGGAGCGCGATCATCTCCTTCCTGTCCGGTGGGGTCCCGTAGGCGAAGCTCATCCCCATGCAGCCGAGGCCGATGGCCGAGACCTCGAGTCCGCTCCTTCCCAGCTTGCGCTTCTGCATCTCGTGCTCCTTCCGGTTCGCTCAACCTCGGCTCACGCCGATGCTGTGGCGGCTCTCCATCCCCGTCGTCATCGAACGGGAAACTACGCGCGGCACGGCAGTCTCGAAAGAGGTCGATCGCGGATGGCCCGTGCAGGAAAGCTTCACGATGTGCCACTCCGCGGCCGAGCGCCTGATGCTTCGCGCGGGGGACGATCTCGAGCACGCCGTGCCTGCCCGAAAGCGGGATCCCTCCGGAGGTGTGCAGGACTGGCCTCGAGGGACGTGACGGGCGACGAACGGCTTCTACAGTACGTTTCAGCGCGCCAGGCGGAGGACGGATGCCTGATTTCAAGTACGTGGTGGTGGGCGGCGGGATGACGGGGCACGCCGCCGCGATGGGGATCCGCTCGGTGGATGCGAGCGCGCCCGTCCTGCTGGTCGGCGAGGAGCCCGTGGGACCCTACGTGCGCCCGCCGCTCACGAAGGGGCTCTGGACGGGGCAGGAGGAGGGATCGATCTGGCTGCCCTCGGTCGAGGGGATCCAGCTTCGGACTGGCACGCGCGTCGTCGCCATCGACCGTGCCGAGCGGCGCATCGGGCTCGAGGGAGGGGAGACCATCGGGTACGAGCGGCTCCTCCTCGCGACCGGTGGCACTCCGCGTCGGCTGCCCTTCGACGGCGACGGGGTCGTCTACTACCGGACGGTCGCGGACTTCAGGCGCGTCCGGGCGCTCCCGGCGGGAAAGCACGTGGCGATCGTCGGTGGCGGCTTCATCGGGTCGGAGATCGCGGCCTCTCTCGCGACCGCTGGCTATCGGGTGACGCTCGTCTTCCCGGAGGAAGGGATCGGCTCACGGCTCTTCCCGCGAGACCTCGCGGTTCACCTGAACGGCTACTACGCCGAGCGTGAGGTGGAGGTTCGGGCGGGGGAGCGCGTCACGGGGCTCGTGGCGCGCGGCTCGGGATTCACCCTCCGGACCGACCGGGACGAGATCCAGGCCGACCTCGTGGTGGCGGGGCTCGGCATCGTCCCGAACGACCGCCTCGCCGCGGAGGCGGGACTCGAGGTCGACGACGGCATCCTCGTGGACGAGACGCTACGCACGTCCGACCCCGCAATCTTCGCTGCAGGTGACGTCGCGAGATTCCTCAATCCGGCACTCGGAACGAGAATCCGGGTCGAGCACGAGGACAACGCCAACCGCATGGGACGGGAGGCCGGCCGCGCGATGGCCGGGGCCGACGTCGCCTACCGTCACCTGCCATTCTTCTACTCGGACCTGTTCGACCTCGGGTACGAGGCAGTCGGCGTTCTGGACCCGCGCCTCGAGGTCGTCGCCGAATGGAAGGAGCCGTACCGCAGGGGAATCGTCTACTACGTCGCGAATGGCAGGGTGCGCGGCGTGCTGACGTGGGGCGTCTTCGGCAAGATGGACTCCGCGCGAGAGCTCATCGCGGAGCCCGGTCCGCACGATCCGGAGTCGCTACGCGGGCGGATCCCGACCTAGCAGATATCCGGTTCCAGGCGCGCCGCGCGGCGGCGAAGCCTCGGCGCGCTCACGGTGGCGATGCCCGCGAGCACCAGCGCCGCCCCGATCCCGAAGGCGGGGTCGACGTGCTCCCCCAGGACGAGCACGCCGAAGGTCACGCCGAAGAGCGGCGTCAGGAACGAGAACACCGAGACCTGCGACGCGGCGTAGTGGCGGAGGAGCCAGAACCACGCGAGGTAGCTCGCGAAGGACACGACGACGCCCTGGAACAGGAGGCTCGTCCAGGCGAGCCGCGTGAGCGACACCTGCGTCGCCTGCCCGGAGGCCGCGGCGGCAGCGCCGAGGAGGACGCTCGCGACCGCGAGCTGGTAGAGCAGCGTCTTGGCGGGCGCCGCATCGGACAACGCCGAGCGGCGCACCACGACCGTGGTCGCGCCCCATGCCGCGCCGGCGAGGACGCCGAGCGCATCGCCGCCGAGCATCCGGAGCGACACGGCGCCGCGCGCCCAGCCGCCCGCGAACGCCACGGCGATCCCGGTGAAGGCGAGGAGGATGCCGAGCCACTGTCGGGGGCGGAGCCGCTCGCCGGGCACGGTCCAGTGGAGCCCGACCGCGGTGAAGATCGGCGAGGTGTAGAGGAGGACCGCCATGTGCGACGCCGAGGTCCGGCGCAGCCCCTCGGCGACGAACATGAACTCGGCGGCGAAGAGCGCACCCGCCACGAGCCCTGGCCGCAGCGTGCCGTCTCGCAGCGAGAGCGGCTCGCGGCGGATGGACATGAGCAGCAGGACGAGCGCGGCGCTCATCCCGGAGCGCAGGCAGACCTGCATGATCGGGACGACGTCGTGCGCGGCCAGCTTGATCGCCACCTGCTGTGCGCCCCAGATCGCGCACAGGAGCACCATCGTCGCCATCACGAAGCCGTCGAGACCCTTGCGCGCCGCGCTCATGCGTTCCGTTCCCGCGGGCCGTCGCGGCCTGCGCGAGCGCGATGATGCCGCTGGCGCCGGGGCTGGATATAGTGCGATCCGGACATTCATTGCAGCGAAGGCGCCATGCCCAGGCATCTCCGCACACCTCTCGACGAGACGCTGCCGCATCCGGTGTACTTCCGGACGGACAGCTTGCAGCCGGACTCGTCGTACCCACGCCACCGGCACCACTGGGGCGAGTTCGTCTACGCGTTCAGCGGGGTCATGGAGCTGAAGCTGGCCGACCGCCATTACCTCGCTCCGCCGCAGTACGGGATCTGGCTCCCGCCCGAGGTCGAGCACGTCGGGCTCAACCGCCACGAGGCGACGTTCTGCTCGCTCTACCTCGCGCGCGAGCGCTGCCGCCGTCTTCCGCGGGACGCCTGCGCGCTCGCGGTGGGCCCGCTCCTGAAGGCGCTGCTCGATCAGCTCCGCGCGCGCGGCATCGACACGCCGCGGACGGCGCCGGACGCCCGGCTCGTGGAGGTGCTCGTCGACGAGCTCGCTGCGGCGCCGCGCCAGGGCACTTACCTGCCCAGCTCCGAGGACCCGCTGCTCGGCCCCATCCTCGCCGCGCTCCAGGCGCAGCCGGACGACCAGCGGTCCCTCGCGCACTGGGCGAGGCAGGTGCACACCACGGAGCGGACGCTCGTCCGGCGGTGCCAGCGCGACCTCGGGATGTCCTTCGGCGAGTGGCGGCAACGGCTGCGGGTCGTGCGGGCGCTCGCGCTCCTCGAGGCGGGGCGCTCGGTGGAGTCCATCGCCTTCGACCTCGGCTACGGCAGCTCGTCGGCCTTCATCGCCATGTTCCACCGGATGACGGGGACGTCGCCGAGCAAGCTCCGGAAGGACGCCGCCTCGAGGGACCGCGCGCGGGCCGCCGTCAGTACGGCTGGTCTCCCTTCACGAGCCCGAAGGGTGACGCCGGCGCGAACACCCCGTTGACCGTGGTGCCGCCGTTGTGGATGGCCGGGAAGATGGGCTGCATGCTCTGCGGGAAGCCGAACGTCGGCTGGGTGAGCGCGTCGAGCCGCCCGCGCTCGTCCGCCGTGAGCTCCACCTCGAGCGACGCGAGGTTGTCCTCGAGCTGTTCCCACCGGCGCGCGCCGATGATGGTGGAGGTCACGCCGGGCCGCTGGCGGAGCCACGCGAGCGCCACGCGCGCCACCGTCGACTGGTGCGCCCGGGCGATGGCCTCGAGCGCGTCCACGGTCGCGTAGGTCCGCTCGTTCAGGAACGACTCTAGGAACTGAGCCCGATCCGTCTTCACCTGGCCGGCGTTGCGGCGGGTGTACTTGCCGCTCAGCGCACCGCTCTTGAGCGGCGACCAGGGAGTGATCCCCAGGCCGAGCTCCAGCGCCATGGGCACGAGCTCCTGCTCGACGCTGCGCTCGAGCAGCGAGTACTCGATCTGCAGCCCGATGAACGCCGACCACCCGCGGAAGCGGGCGAGGACGTTCGCCTCGGCGATCTTCCAGGCCGGCGTGTCGGAGACGCCGAGGTAGCGCACCTTCCCCGCGCGCACCAGGTCGTCGAGCGCGGCCATCGTCTCCTCGATGGGCGTGTGGACGTCCCAGTTGTGCAGCCAGTAGAGGTCGATGTAGTCGGTCTGGAGCCGCCGCAGCGAGTTCTCGCAGGCGGCGAGGATCGACTTCCGGCCGGAGCCGCCGCCGTTGGGATCACCTGGGTAGAGGTTCCCGCTGAACTTGGTCGCGAGCACCAGGCGATCGCGGCGAGCGGCGTGGCGTCCGAGATGGTCGCCGATGATCTTCTCGGAGTGGCTCTTCGTGTAGAAGTTCGCCGTGTCGATGAAGTTGCCGCCGCGCTCGATGTAGCGGTCCATGATGCGCTGCGACTCCTCGACGCTCGAGCCCCACCCGAGATCTTCGCCGAAGGTCATCGCGCCGAGGCAGAGCGGGCTCACGCGCAGGCCGGACCGGCCCAGCGTCACGTAGTGGTCGAGAGGCATGGGATCTCCCATCGTGCTAACTTGTTCAAAGATGCAGCTGGTTCAAGAACACACGTCGTTTAAAGTGGAACTACTTTAATCCTGAACCACAGAGCCGCAACCCATGCCGAAGATCGAACCCGCCAGGGTCTGGTCGCTCAACTACCGGCTGCTCATGTCGGTGATAACCGCCGCCGCGCCCGCCATCGCGGCGCTCGGGCTCGAGACGAAGGAGCTGTTCGTCCTCGGCGAGGTCGAGGAGCACCCGTATCCGGCGGCGCTCGCGGCCACCCTCTGCATGCCGAAGCCCAGCGTGACCGTGTACGTGAAGCGGCTCGAGGCCGCCGGCTTCCTGCGCCGCGAGATCGATCCCGCCGACCTGCGGCGTCACCGGCTGGTGCTGACTGCGGCCGGGCGCAAGGCAGCAGCGCAGGGGAAGGCCCTGCTGTCGAAGGCGTTCAGCGATCGGCTGGGGCGCCTCGGCGTCGCCGAGCAGGCGGTCCTCCTCTCCCTGCTCGAGAAGATGACCTGACCGTCGTCCGTGGGAGCGGGAGTCACGCGAGCTTCTTCAACAGCCAGGCCATGTTCTGGCCGAGGACCTGCATCGTGCGCAGCCCCTCCTCGTCCCGCTCCACGTCGCCCTTCTCGAGCCCGATCCCCACGTTCCAGTAGTTGGAGCCGGGCACGATCATCTGGTTGATCGTGAAGAAGTGATTCATCGTGTCGAAGGCGTGCGTCGAGCCTGCTCGTCGCACGGCGACGACCGCGGCGCCCACCTTCCGGCGGAACAGGTCGCCGTTCTGCTTGGCGACGAACCCGCAGCGGTCGATGAGCGCCTTCATCTCGGTGGACACGTCGCTGAAGTAGGTCGGCGAGCCGAGCAGGATGCCGTCGGAGGCGGTCATCTTCTCGATGCACGCGTTGACCATGTCGTCGTTCCGGGCGCAGCGTCGGTCGCGACGCTCGCCGCAGCGGCGACAGCCGGTGCAGCCGTGGATGTCGTGGCCGGCGAGGTGCACGACCTCGGTCTCGATCCCCTCGCGCTCGAGCACGTCGAGCACCCGGCCGATGAGGAGCGCAGTGTTGCCGTCCTTCCGTGCGCTGCCGTTGAATGCGACGACCTTCATGCCTGGCTCCCTCGCGGCGCGCCTCCCGGAGGCGGGCGGTGGCGTCGCGCGGCGGCAAACCTAGACGAAGACGGCCCCGCTTGCCATCGGGGCTCGCGATGACGCGGGTGCCGAAGGCGATCGGCCAGCGCGCGGGAGAGCTCAGGTGGCTGCTGAACGGGACGCCGTGACCAGGGGAGCTACGACCGCGATCGCCGGGCCTGCCGCGGAGGCGCCGCGCCGCCCCGGGGCGAGCGCGCCCTCGCGCTGGAGCTCGGCGGCGCGGCCGCGGCGGGCGACGAGGAAGTAGAGGACCGGCACGGCGAGCCGCGAGAGCAGCGTCGCCGCCACCTCGCCGGCCATGAGGCTCACCGCCAGGCCCTGGAAGATGGGGTCGGCCAGCATCACGGCGCTCCCGACGAGCACGGCCGCGGCGGTGAGCAGCATGGGGCGGAACCGGACCACGCCCGCCTCCTCGACCGCGGCCGCGAGCGGCATCCCCTCCCGCAGCTTCAGCTCGATGAAGTCGACGAGGATGATGCTGTTGCGCACGATGATGCCGGCGCCGGCGATGAAGCCGATCATGCTGGTCGCCGTGAAGAAGGCGCCGAGCGCGAAGTGTGCGGGCAGGATGCCGATGAGGGAGAGCGGGATCGGCACGAGGATCACCCACGGCACCGTGAAGCTCTGGAACCAGCCCACCACCAGGATGTAGATGAGGACGAGCACGACGGCGAAGGCGAGGCCGAGGTCGCGGAAGACCTCCAGCGTGATGTGCCACTCGCCGTCCCACTTGAGCGCCGGCTGCTCGGTGGACGCGGGGTGGGCGAGGCCGAGGCGTGGCACCTGCTCCCCGCCGGCGTCGCGAAGCGCGTCGAGCTTCCTGTCGAGCGCCGAGAGCGCGTAGACCGGGCTCTCGATCTCGCCCGCGAGGTCGCCGAGGACGTATGCGACCGGCATGAGGTTCTTGTGGAAGACGGGCGGGTCGACTCTTCCGTCCTCCGGGCTGACGAGCTCGGAGAGCGGGACCGGGCCGCGCCGTCCCGGGACGGTGAGCTGCAGCAGATCCTCGAGGCGCGCCCGCCGCGCCGGCGCGAGCTGGAGCACGACGGGGACCTGCTCCGCGCCCCGCTCGACGTGAAAGCTCCCGAGCGGCGCTCCGGCGCCGCCCGCCGCGAGCGTCTGGATCACCGCGGCCGGCGCGACGCCGTGCAGCGCGGCCTTCTCCGCGTCGAGGCGGAGCGCCAGCTTCGGCGACGTCGCTGCCAGCGACGAGTCGACGTCCACCACGCCCTTCGTCGAGCGGAAGGCCGCCAGGACCTCGCCGGCGAGCCGGTCGCGCTCCGCCGCCGAGGGGCCGTACACCTCGGCCACGAGGGTGTCGAGCACGGGCGGGCCGGGCGGGAGCTCGACCAGCTTGAGCCGGCCGCCGCGCGGCCAGGCGATGGCCTCCAGCGCCGGGCGGACGCGCGTCGCGATGGCGTGGCTCTGCGCCTTGCGATCGCCCTTGGGGACGAGGTTCACCTGGAGGTCCACCTGCTCGGCGCCTTCGCGCAGGAAGCTGTGGCGGACCATGCCGACGAAGGTGAACGGCGCGGCGACGCCCGAGTGGACCTGGACGTCCTTCACCTCGGGTTCCTGGAGGAGCCGCCGCGCCAGCTCCTGCCCGACGGCGAGCGCCCCCTCGCGTGCCGTGCCGGCCGGCAGGTCGAGCTGCACCTGGAACTCGCGCTTGTTGTCGAAGGGCAGCATCTTCACCTTGAGTGCCCCGAGCGCGACGAGCGACGCCGCCCCGGCGAGGAGCCCGAGCACGAGGGCCAGGAAGGCCCAGCGACTCCAGGCGCGGGTGAGGAGCGTGCCCATGACGCGACGGTAGAGCCGGGTGAGGCGCGTCTCCTGCGCCCGCGCCGGGATCGCCGCTGGCTCGGCCGCGAGCGGGTCCGCAGGGTCGCGGCCGCCGTCGGCCGGGTGCAGCCCCGACGCGTCGACCTCCGCCAGGTGCCCCTCCTTGCGGAAGACCTTCATCGCGGCCCAGGGGCTGATGACGAAGGCGATCGCGAGCGAGAAGAGCATGGCCGCGCTGGCGCCCACCGGGATGGGGCGCATGTACGGGCCCGAGAGGCCGCGCACGAACGCGTTCGGCAGGATGGCGGCGATGACGGCGAAGGTGGCGAGGATGGTGGGGTTCCCGACCTCGTCGACCGCCTCGACGACCGTGCGGGCGAAGCTCCGCTTCGGCCCGGGCAGGTGGAGGTGCCGGTGGATGTTCTCGACCACCACGATCGCGTCGTCGACGAGGATGCCGATCGAGAAGATGAGCGCGAAGAGCGTGACGCGGTTGAGCGTGTAGCCGAGGAGGTAGGTGGGGACGAGCGTCAGGGCGAGCGTCACCGGCACCGCCACCCCCACCACCACCGCCGAGCGCCAGCCCATGGCGAGCGCGATGAGGGCGATCACGGACAGCGTGGCGAGGAGGAGGTGCTCGATGAGCTCGTTCGACTTCTCCCCCGCGGTCTCGCCATAGTTGCGGGTGACGCTCACCTTCACGGAGGAGGGGATGAGCCGGCCGCGCAGCGTCGCCACCTTGTGCTCGACCGTCCTCGCCAGCTCGGGCGCGTTCGCGCCGGCGCGCTTCGCCAACGCGATGGAGACCGCCTGCTCGAATCCGGGCTTCCCTCTCTCGGCCATCAGGACGACGGCCGGCTCGGGCTCGGGACCGTCCGTCACGCGCGCCACGTCCTCGAGGTAGATGGGCCGGTCGCCTCGGACCGCGACCACCAGGCGGCGCAGGTCCGCCGCGGAGCGCACGAATCCGTTCGCCTCCAGCTCGATGCGCCTGCCCGCATCCACGAGCGCGCCGGCGGGGAGCTGCCCCTGACCGGCCGCGATGGCCGGCTGCAGCTCCGCGATCGACACGCCCAGCGTCCGCATCCGGTCCGGCTCGGGCTCGACCCGGGCCACCCGGCGCGCGCCCCCCAGCACCCGCACCTGCGCCGTCTGCGGGACGGCCGCCAGCTCGCGCGCGACCTCCTCCCCGAGGGCGCGCAGCTGGCCAGCGGGCTGCGGATCGCCGTGGAGCGTGAGCGTCAGGAAGGGGACGTCGTCGATGGTGAGGAGCCGCACCACCGGCGGTAGCGCCCCGGAGGGCAGGAGCTCGGGATGCGCGCCCAGCTCCTGGTGGACCTTCACCAGGCTCGCCTCGAGCGGCTCGTTCACCTTGAAGCGCACGGTGAGGAACGCCGCCGACGGGGTGGAGGTCGAGTAGAGGTACTCGACGCCCGGGATGCCCCACAGCCGCCGCTCGAGCGGCGCGGTGAGCTGGCTCTCCACCTCCCGCGCGGTCGCGCCCGGGTACGGCACCAGCACGTCGACCATGGGGACGATGATCTGCGGCTCCTCCTCGCGCGGCGTCAGGAGGACCGCGGTGACGCCGAGGGCGATCGAGGCGACGACGAGGAGCGGGGTCAGCTTGCTGCGCAGGAAGCCGCGCGCGAGCCGGCCGGCCAGGCCGACCCGGTGTTCCGAGGGAGAAGTCATGGCGTCACCTCCACCCGCTGCCCATCCCGCAGCGCGCTGCCCGGAGCGTCGATGACCGCCTCACGCGCCTCCAGTCCCGCGCGCACCGCGACGCGGTCGCCGACGCCCTCGCCGAGCGCGAGCCAGCGGAGCTGCGCCTGCCCTCCGGTCACGACGAAGACGCCGGTGAGGTCGCCTCGTTCCACGAGGGCGCTGCGCGGGACCCACACCCCGCGCGGCGGCGCGGCAATGTCGACCGGGAGCACGAGCCGGGCGAAGGCGCCGCTGCGGAGCGTCGCGCCGCCCTGCTGCACGCGAGCGCGCAGCGTCCGGCGATGGGACAGCGGATCGCCGCCGACCGCGAGCGCCGAGACCTGCGCTGCGCCGGCCTCACCGCCCGCCTCGAACCGGATCGTCTGGCCGATCGCGATCCCGCGCGCCTCCGCTTCGGAGAGGCTCGCCACGATCTCCAGCGCGCTCCCTTCCAGCTCGAGCAGCGGCTGGCCCGGGCCGACGAGGTCGCCGGCGTCGACGCGGCGGGCCTGCACCGTGCCGGCGAACGGGGCGCGGATCTCGGTGTAGGCGAGGGTCGCGCGCGCGGCCGCCACGGCCGCACGGGCCTGCGCCCGCTCCGCCCGCGCTCGGTCAAGCTCGACCGCGGTGGCCGCCCCCTGCGCCGCGAGCACCTCCATCCGGCGCTCCTGGGCGGCGGCGGTCGAGAGCGCGGTCCGTGCCGCAGCGAGCTGCCCCCGGACGTCATCGTCCGACAGCCGCACGAGCAGCTCGCCCTGGCGGACGCACGCGCCCTCCTGCACGTTCACGGAGCGGACCGAGGCCGGCGTCCGCGTGGAGACGACGGCCCGGCGCACCGCCGCCAGGCTCCCTGCCGCCCATCGGGTGCCGCGGGCGGGAGCGGTGGTGACGACGCGCACGCGCGCGGGCGCCGCCGGCGAGGCAGGAGCCGGCTCGGCCAGCGCCGCCGCCGGCACCGCCACTGCCAGGACCACTGCGAGGGTGCGCGTCATGGCTCCGCTCCTTCGACCACGGCGAGCTGCAGCTCTGCTCGAGCCGCTCGGTCTCGCGTGGGACACCCGACGCCATCGCATGGCCTGTACCAGGCGCGCCGCGGCGAGGATCCGTGTGCCCTGCAGCGGTTTCCGTGCGGCGGCGCCCCGAAACGGGATCCGGCGAGCTCCCGTCTCGGCGAGAGCTCGTGGCCGGCCGCGGCGAGATCCCGTCGCGTGGATCCGAACGACGCCGTGCGAGATGGCTCGCCTCGCAGGAGAGCGCGTTGGCTGCCCCGCGGCGCCTCGGCTGCCGGCCTGGCGAAGCGCCTCTCGCCTTGGGCGAGGGGGCGAGGTGCTCCGAGCGCCGGCGCGAATCGGCCAGCGCGAGCGCCTTCCAGCGCGCGCGGTCTAGCGTCCCGACCGGCGGCGCGGCTTGCGCACCGCGCGGATCCGGCCGCTCGCGCCGCCCCCTGCGTAGAAGAAGTCGCCCTGATCCGACTCGAGCCCGCTCACCTCCGTGCCCTCGGGCATCGTCAGGCGGGTCAGCACCTCGCCCGTCTCGGGATCGACCTGGCGGAGCTCGGCCTCGCCGCCTTCCCATGTCCCGTGCCAGAGCTCGTCGTCCACCCAGGTGACTCCGGTGACGAAGCGGTTCGACTCGATCGTGCGCAGGATCGCGCCCGTGTCGGGATCGATCTGGTGGATCTTCCGGTTGCGGTACTGGCCGACCCAGAGCGTACCCTCGGCCCAGGCGAGCCCCGAGTCTCCGGCGCCGCCACCCGGAGCCGGGATCCTCGAGAGGACCTCACCGGTCACCGGGTCGATCTTGTGGATGCGATCGCCCGCGATCTGGAAGAGGTGCCTGCCGTCGAAGGCCGTCCCGGCATCGCAGGGGACGTCGAGCGCGCGCACGATCCTGCCGCTCGCCGGTTCGAAGGCCTGCAGCTTCTCGCCGCTGGCGAACCAGACCAGGCTGCCGTCGAAGCTGACGCCGTTCACGCGCCGTGCGTCGGGGAAGGGCCCGTACTCGCGCACCACCTCGGCCGGCCGCTCCGAGTCGCTCTCTCTGCTCATCGCCTGCCCCTTTCCCTATCCTGACCGTGTCCGTCGGAGACCGGGAGCAACAAGGATGTCGCGAATCCGGCCACTGGCGCGGAGAGCCAGCGCCGGGAGCGGCCGCGGCCCAGGGCGCGCACCTGGCCGGCCTCCTCGAGGGCTGCCAGGGCCCGCTGCACCGTCCGCTGGCTGGACCCCAGTGCCAGCGCCAGCGCCGAGGTCGACCAGGCCTCGCCGTCGGCGAGCAGCGCCAGGACGGCGGCGTCGGGGCTCTCGATGGGCGGTGCCAGCAGCCGCACCGTGCCCGCCTCTGGCGCGACCAGGCAGAAGCCACCGGCGGTGGCCCGGATCCCGGCGAGCGGCCGCAGCGTGTGACGCAGGCGCCCCATCGCGACCCGCAGGCGCGCGCGGTGGGAGGCGTTGGTCCGACGCGCGCCGAACGCGCGCTGGATGAGGCCGTCGCGCGCTGCCTCGCCGGGCCACGCCTCCGCGAGACCGCACAGCAGCGCGAACAGCGCCGGCCGGCGCGCGAGCCGCACCACCCGCTCCCCGCGGCGCACCGCCCGCCGGCAGCCGTCGACGACCAGGTCCGACGAGGTGAGCACGGCCTCCACCTCCGCCAGGGTCAGGGATCGCGCCTCGCCCGCGGCGACGAGACGCGCCGCCGGCAGGACGAGGGCCCGTCCTGCCTGCTCGATCTCGGCGCGCAGCGCCCCGATGCCCGATCGCGCCGCCGCCTCCCGCGCGCGCGCGAGGGCCGCGCGCGCCCGTTCGGCTCGCCCCCGGCGGAGCGCGATCTCGAAGGTCACCAGGGCGGCCACGGCCGCGAGCCGGGCGGGCCCGGCGTCGAGCTCGAGCCGAGCGCACGCGACGTCCGCCTCGTCGACCCGGCCGAGCAGCAAGAGGCGGCGGATCTGCAGCAGCCGGGCGTGGGCCGCGTTGTCCCGCTCGCCGCGAGCGGCGAACGTGCGCAGGGCCTCGCTCAGCGCCCGCGGCGCCCAGGCGAGATCCCGCGCGGCCAGCGCCACCTCCGCCTCCGCCGTGAGACAGCGCGCCCGCGCGAGCGTCTCCCGCGGCCCGAAGCCACGCGCGGCCCGTCGCAAGAGCTCCCGCGCCCGCCCCAGGTCCCCGAGCTGGGCCATCGCGATCCCGCGCAGCGCGAGGGCCGCCGGGTCGTCCCGCAGGGCCACGCGCCCGAGCGCGCCGAGCGGATCCCCCGCGCGCAGCGCGCGCCCTGCCGCCGTGATCGAGGCGTCCATCTTCGGAACCTAATCCCGTCGCCGTTGTTACTCCCGACTCCCTTCGGTGGACGTTACCTCTGGCCACGCAGGGAACGATCCCTGCCGACAGCGGGCGGACCGACGCCGCCCCGAAGCGTGACAGGAAGGGAGAGCGCGATGACGACGCACCACACCGGTACACGTGGAGAGTGGCTCGCAGCTCGGCTGGAGCTGCTCGAGGCGGAGAAGGAGCTGACGCGGCGCAGCGACGAGCTGGCGCGGCGGCGGCAGGAGCTGCCGTGGGTCCGGGTCGAGAAGGAGTATCGCTTCGAGACCGACGAGGGGAGCGCCTCGCTGAAGGAGCTCTTCCGCGGGCGCTCGCAGCTCCTCGTCTACCACTTCATGTTCGGGCCCGACTACGCGGCGGGGTGTCCGTCCTGCTCGGCGATCGCCGATGGGTTCAGCGGCTCCGTCGTCCACCTGGCCCACCACGACGTCACGCTCTCGGCCGTGTCGCGGGCGCCGCTCGCGAAGCTGCAGGCCTACAAGCGGCGGATGGGGTGGACGTTCCCCTGGGCGTCCTCGTTCGGCGGCGACTTCAACCTCGACTTCGCCGTCCATTTCACCGAGAGGCAACAGCGCGAGGGGGGCATCGAGTACAACTACCGGCGCGAGGGGGCGGCCTGGCAGCAGAGCGCGCTGGTCGGGGAAGACGGCGAGGGCCCCGTCGCCGAGATCGCGGCCATGACCGGCACCGACGTGGCCACGTACACGCGCGAGCGGCCGGGCGTGAGCGCGTTCGTGCTCGAGGACGGCGTCGTCTACCACACCTACTCCGCCTATTCGCGCGGGGTCGACGGGCTCTGGGGCATGTACCAGTGGCTCGATCGCGCACCCAGGGGGCGCAACGAGACGGGCGTCTGGTGGCGCCGCCACGACGAGTACTACAGGGGCTGAAGCGAGACCGGCGCTGCTGGCGCGGCTGCGGGACGGGAGATCTCACGCATGCTCTCCGAGCTTTCCGAGCGAGCTTCCCGGCAGAGGTTCCTGGGCGTCTCGGCGCTGCTCTTCGCTGGCAGCGCGGCGGTGACGATCGGCTGGTGCGCGTCGATGTCGGCCATGGGCGGGATGCCGATGCCCGGCGGCTGGACGATGTCGATGGCCTGGATGCGGATGCCCGGACAGACGTGGCTCGGCGCCGCGGCGTCCTTCCTCGGCATGTGGGTCGTGATGATGGTGGCGATGATGCTGCCGTCCCTCGTCCCCATGCTGAGGCGCTACCGCGAGGCCGTCGGCAGCACCGGCGAGGCGCGCCTCGGTCTCCTGACGGCGCTCGTGGGCGCTGGCTACTTCTTCGTCTGGACCGTGCTCGGAGTGGCCATCTTTCCGCTGGGGGTCGCGCTGGCGTCCGCCGAGATGCAGCAGCCGGCGCTCGCGCGCGCCGTGCCGATCGCGGTCGGCGGGGTCGTCCTCGTGGCCGGCGCCTGCCAGCTCACCGCGTGGAAGGCGCGGCACCTCGCCTGTTGCCGGGAGGCGCCGGGGCGCGGCCGCGCGCTGCCAGCCGGAGCCGGCACGGCCTGGCGCCACGGCCTGCGCCTCGGCCTTCACTGCACCTTCTGCTGTGCGGGTCCGACCGCGGTCCTCCTGGTCGTCGGAGTCATGGACCTTCGCGCGATGGCCGTCGTGACGGCGGCCATCACCGTCGAGCGTCTCGCGCCGGCCGGTGAGCGCGTGGCGCGAGCCACCGGGGCGCTCGCCGTCGGGGCAGGGTTGCTCCTCATCGCTCGAGCGGCCGGGGTGGGGTGACGCTCCGTGAGGGGTCGCGCTGCCCGACACTTCACGTCGCGCGGGCGACCTGGCGCAGCAGGCGCCGCGTCATGATCCGGTGTCCGCCGGTCCCGATCACGGCCGCACGGTAGAGCCGTCCGAGGACGCCGGGAAAGGCCGCGTGCGTCTGCGCGCGCAGGCGGCCGCCGTCGAGCACGAACGTCAACGCGTAGCTGGAGAAGCGGTGGCGACCGCGCAGGGCGAGCCGCCGCCCCGGCTCGGCCTCGACCACCCTGAAGCCCGGCACCGTCTCCCCCGGCCGTCCGGCGAACGCGGCCGTGCCCTGCGCCGGATCGCAGCCCAGGAGCCGCGCGAACGTCGCGCTGCCGCCCATCTCACGGCGCAGGACCTTCAGCAGCGCCGTCCAGACCGCGTCGGCGGGAGCGTCGATCGGCCGGCTGTGCTCGTCGATGTACGGCAGCGGCTCCATGGACAGGGTCACGCTCGGGCGAGGAGGTTCACGCGTGCCGATGCGACGCCGGGAGGCCGAAGCGCTCGACCGTCGCCCCCTCGAAGTCGAGCTCGATGAGCACGGCCGGCGCGTCGCCGATCACGGCGCCGTCGTGCCCCGGCTCGATCGCCACGACCTGCGGTGCCACGAGCTCGAGGGCGCAGCCATCCGGGTACTCGATCCGGATCGCGCCGCTCGCGAGGAAGCCGACGTGTCCGTGCATGCAGAGATCGGTGCCGACCTCCGGCTTCATGTCGACGGACCAGCGGAAACCCGGCGGATACACCACGCGCTTCACCCGCGCCGCTCCCGCGGGCCCGACCTCGAGCCGGACGTGGCCGACGTCCCTGCGGGTCGCGCCCCGGACCGGCTCGAGCGGCGTGGCGGCCACCGTCGAGCGGCGAGGGCGGCTCCCACGGGCAGTCGTCCGCTTCGCCGGCTTCGCGGCCTTGCTCGTTCGCCCCGCTCTCCTCCTCGGAACCTTCTTGCTCGCCATTGGGCCCCTCCGGATCGCGAGGGTCCATGCTACCAGACGCGACGTCACCCTCCGTCGAGCGGAGGTTCGCTCCGGGAGCGCCAGGGCCGGCGCTCTTCCGGTGAGAGAGCGTCCGCCTTGCTCGGGCGCGCCGCCGGCGGATGAGCGGGCGCTCGTCTCGCCTGCCATCACCGCGGTTCGCGGAGCCGCCGACCGATCGCGGTTCGCTGGCGCACGCGACCGTGTCACCCCTGCATCCCTCGCGGTGGTCGCGCCCCGCGAGCCTAGGGTGGGCCTGGGCGCGAGGCGCTCGAGGTGCGTGCCCGCGCCTGGGGGTGTCATGAACATCGCCAGCGTGAGGGGCTTCGCGGAAATCGCGCCGGAGCCGGTCGAAGTCGTTTCATCATCTCGGCGAGGGCCGTCGAACGGGGGCGCGACCGCAGGGGAGAGGACGACGCTCCGCCGCCTGATGATCGCCGTCGCGCTGCTGGCGGCGATCCTGCAGGCCACTCCGGCCGCGGCCGGATCGAGAGCGGGCCCTCGCAAGGCGACGGCCCCGGGGCCGGCCGAGCCGGCCACGATCGCGCACAACGCACAGGTGCTGCAGGAGCTGCCGTTCTCGGACCGCCAGGACTACGACGACGCGCAGCGAGGATTCATCGCCACCTTGCCGGACCTGACGATCGTGAGGGACGACGGGACGATCGTGTTCTCGCTTCAGGAGTTCGAGTTCCTGCAGCAGCCCGAGGCACCGGCGACGGTGAACCCCAGCCTCTGGCGGCACGCCCAGGTGAACCTCACCCACGGGCTCTTCCAGGTCACCGAGCGCGTGTACCAGGTCCGGAACTTCGACCTCGCGAACATGACGATCGTCGAGGGCCAGAGCGGCGTGATCGTGATCGACCCGCTGACCGCGACCGAGACGTCCAAGGCAGCCCTGGAGCTCTACTACCAGCATCGCGGCGTGCGGCCGGTGAAGGCCGTCGTCTACACGCACTCCCACCACGACCACTACGCCGGGGTGAAGGGGGTCGTCTCCGAGGCGGACGTCCTGAGCGGTGACGTGACCGTGCTCGCTCCCGAGGGGTTCCTGGACGCGGCCGTCAGCGAGAACGTCTACGCCGGCACGGCCATGTCGCGGCGGGCCTCGTACATGTTCGGATACCTCCTGCCCAAGACCGCCACCGGGACGGTGGACGACGGGCTGGGGAAGTCGCAGTCGGTCGGCACCGTCTCGCTCATCGCTCCCACGGACACGATCACGCGCTCCGGGGAGACGCGAAACCTGGACGGCGTGCAGATCGAGTTCGTGATGGCTCCGCAGACGGAAGCGCCGGCCGAGATGACCCTCTACTTCCCCGAGCTCCGGGTGCTGGACGCGGCGAAGATCGCCTGTCCGTTGATGCACAACACGCTGACCCCGCGCGGCGCCCAGGTGCGCGATCCCAGGAAATGGGCGGCGAGCCTGGACGAGCTGATCGCCCGGTACGGGAGCCAGGCCGACGTGCTCATCGCCTCGCACAACTGGCCGCGGTGGGGGAGGGGCCCGGCGGTGCAGCTCATGGCCGATCAGCGCGACCTGTACAAGTTCATGAACGACCAGACCCTGCACCTGCTCAACCAGGGTTACGTCCCCGTCGAGATCGCCGAGGTGATCAAGCTCCCCGCGAGCCTGGCGAAGCTGTGGTACGTGCGCGATCACTACGGCACCCTCAAGCACAACGTGAAGGCCATCTACCAGCGCTACCTCGGCTGGTTCGACGGGAATCCGGCCAACCTGGATCCGCTGCCGCCGGTCGAGGCCGCCAGGAAGTACGTGGAGTACATGGGCGGCGCGAGCGTGGTGACGGCGAGGGCACAGCAGGACTTCAAGCACGGAGAGTACCGCTGGGTCGCGCAGCTGATGAACCAGGTGGTCTTCGCAGAGCCCGACAACGTCGAGGCCCGCAAGCTGCAGGCGGCCGCCCTGGAGCAGCTCGGCTATCAGGCGGAGTCGCCCATCTGGCGCAACTTCTACCTGTCCGGCGCCCAGGAGCTGCGGGACGGGCTCGCGCCGGCGCCGGGAGGCGCGGCGACCGGCAGCGCGGACACGATCCGGTCGATGACGATCCCCCTCCTGTTCGACTACTGGGGCGTGCTCCTCGACGCGGCCAAGGCGAACGGCCAGCGCATGCTCCTCAACTGGACCTTCACCGAGCGCAACGAGAGCTACGCCCTCAACCTGTCCAACTCCGCCCTGACTCATCACCCGGGGCTCGACCCGGCGGCGGACGCGAGCTTCACGCTCGCCCGCGCGACCCTGAACGCCATCCTCCTCGGCCAGACCGACTTCCAGACGGAGGTGAAGGCGGGCAGGATCCAGGCGGTGGGCAACGTCCAGAAGCTCGCGGAGCTGATGGGCATGCTCGACAAGTTCGAGCCGCAGTGGCCGATCGTGACGCCTTGAGGCGTGCTTCGAGAGGGACCTCCCGCCTGCGCGCTCCGCGGAAGCCCGGGCGCTCTCTCGCGCGGCGCGGGACGGGGCGGCGAGCGCCCGCCCGCGCTGGCGGCCAGCGGTGGTGATGCCGGGCCTGGGCGGCCGCCCGGCGCTACCGTTGGGTGAGGGGGAAACGACATGAAGGGAAAGGATCAGAAAGAGCGCCGGACCGAGCCTCGCCCGGCCGAGCGTGAGACGCATGAGCGGGAGCGCACCGTCGCTCCGCCCATCGAGCGGGAGCACGAGACGGCGGAAGGCGTGTTCGAGGAGGACGAGGAGCGGCGCCACCACGAGCGCCAGTGACCGGTGACGCCGCCGCTCAGGCCTCGAGAGATGGAACGGCCCCCGGCCGGCGAAAGCCGGTCGGGGCCGCTGTGCTGCCGTGCCGTGAGACGGCCAGGTCGGCTACATGCTCGAGGGAACCTTCCCCTCGACGCCCTTCACGTAGAAGTTGATCGCGCCCTTCCACGTGTCGTCGGCGACGGCGTCCTTCGCGAGGACCTCCTTGCCCGTGTTGTCGACGACCGGTCCCTTGAACACCGCGACGGTGCCGGTCTTGAGCCCCTCGCGCGCGGCCTCGACGGCCTTCTTCGTCTCCTCGGGGAGGAACGCGGCGGGCTTCACGAAATCGAGCATTCCTTCCTTCACGCCCCACTTCGTGACCTCGGGCTTCCACCGCTTCTCGAGGATCTCGCCGAACGACTTCTCGTAGTAGACCGTCCAGTTCAGCGCGACCGAGCCGAGGTGCGCCTTCGGCGCGAACGCGCTCATGTCGCTGTCCCAGCCGAACCCGAACTTGCCGTTGCGCTCCGCGGCCTGGAGGACGGCCGTCGAGTCGGTGTTCTGGAGCAGCACGTCGGCGCCCTGGTTCATGAGCGACTGCGCCGCCTCCGTCTCCTTGGGCGGATCGAACCAGGAGTTGATCCAGACCACCCGCGTCTTCACCTTGGGGTTCACGCTCTGCGCGCCCAGCGTGTACGCGTTGATGTTCCGGAGCACCTCGGGGATGGGGAACGACGCGACGAAGCCGAGGGTGTTCGTCTTCGTCATCTTGCCCGCGACGACGCCCGCGAGGTAGGCGCCCTCGTAGAAGCGGGCCTCGTAGACCCGGAGGTTGTCCGCGGTCTTGTAGCCCGTGGCGTGCTCGAAGTAGACGTCCGGGTGGTCCTTCGCGACCTTCACCATCGCGTCCATGAAGCCGAACGAGGTGGCGAAGACGACCTTGTTGCCCTGGGCGACGAGGTCGCGGATGACGCGCTCGGCGTCCGGGCCCTCGGGGACCTTCTCGACGAAGGTGGTGGTGACCTTGTCGCCGAACTTCGCGAGCGCGTTCTTGCGGCCGAGGTCGTGCGAGAAGCTCCAGCCGGAGTCCCCGACCGGGCCCACGTAGACGAAGGCGGCCTTCAGCGGCTCGGCCTTCGCGGTGGGGGCGGCGGCGGGCGCGGGCGGCGCCTCTTCCTTCTTGGCGCAGGCTGCGAGCGTCGCCCCGAGGACGACGGCGCCGAGCGCGAGCTTGCGGACGAACGAACGAGTCATGTGGCTCCCCTCTCTCTAGGTGCGGTGGTGACTGCGGTGAGGCGCTGCGTCCCGCCGTTCAGGCGCCCGGGAAGAACGGCTTCCCGAGCGAGGCGGGCATGTTGAGGCGGATCCAGAGCGGATTCCGGGAGATGAGGACGAGGACGACGACGGTCGCGACGTAGGGGAGCATCGCCATGAACTGGCTCGGCAGCTCCACGCCCTGCGCCTGCAGGTGGAGCTGCAGCATGGTGACGCCGCCGAACAGATACGCGCCGAGGAGGATCCGGGCTGGCCGCCACGTCGCGAAGACCGTCAGCGCGAGGGCGATCCAGCCGCGTCCCGCGACCATGCCCTCGACCCAGAGCGGCGTGTAGACGACCGAGAGGAACGCCCCCGCGACGCCGCAGAGCGCGCCGCCCGTCACCACGGCGGCGAGGCGGATCCGGCGCACGCCGTAGCCGAGCGCGTGCGCGGACTGCGGCGACTCGCCGACCGCCCGCAGCACGAGCCCCGCGCGCGTCCGGTAGAGGAAGAAGGACGCGGCCCCGACGAGCGCGACCGCCACGTAGACCATCGGGTGCTGGCGGAAGAGGGCCGGGCCGAGGAACGGCAGCTCGCCGAGGATCGGCACCGCGTGGGCGCGCTGCTCGCCGAGCTGCCGCCCGACGTAGTCGATCCCCACGAACGCGGAGAACCCCGAGCCGAAGAGGCTCACCGCGAGCCCGGTCGCGTACTGGTTCGTGTTCAGCCACACCACGAGCCAGCCGAACACGGCCGCCACCGCCGCACCCGCCGCGGCACCCGCGGCGAAGCCCAGCCACTCGCTCCCCCCGTGGAACGCCGCCGCGAAGCCCGCGACGGCCGAGATGAGCAGCATGCCCTCGGCCCCGAGGTTCAGGATGCCGGCGCGCTCGTTGAGGAGCAGCCCGAGGCCGGCGATGGCGAGGGGCGTGCCCGCGGCGAGCGTCGCGGCGACGAGCAGGGCGACCTCGCTCAAGGCGCGGTCCTCCAGGTCCACCGGACGAGCCGGAGGCGGTGGTGGATGAGGGTGTCGCAGCCGAGCAGGGCGAGGAGCAGGATGCCCTGGAACACGCCGCTCACCGAGGCGGGCAGGCCGACGCGCGACTGCGCGAGCTGCCCGCCGATCACGAACGCGGAGAGCACGACGCTGGCGAGCACCGCGCCGAGCGGATGGAGCCGGCCCACGAAGGCGACGATGATCGCGGTGAACCCGTAGCCGCTCGCCACGTGCGGCGTGAGCTGGCCCATCGGGCCGGCCACCTCGAAGGCGCCGGCCACGCCGGCGAGCCCGCCCGAGACGAGCAGCGTCGTCCAGACCGCGGATCGCGACGAGAACCCCGCGTAGCGCGCCGCCGCCGGCGCGGGGCCGCCGATCTGGAGCTGGATGCCGCGGTGGGTCCGGAACATGAACAGCCACATGAGGACGGCCGCGACGAGCGCGAACGCGAACCCCCAGTGCAGCCGCATGCCGCGCACGAACCGCGGGATCTCGGTCGCCGCCGCGAACTGCACGGTCTGCGGGAAGTTGAAGCCCCGCGGGTCCTTCCACGGCCCGAACACGAGCCAGGACAGGAAGAGGTCCGCCACGTAGACGAGCATCAGGCTGACCAGGATCTCGTTCGCGTTGAAGCGGTCCCGCAGGAGCGCCACGATCGCCGCCCACGCCGCTCCGCCCGCGGCCCCCGCCGTCACCACCAGCGGGAAGAACGCCCACGGCGAGAGCGCGACCGACGCGGTCGTGACCCACAGCGCGAGCCCGCCCCCCGCGATGGCGCCCATGAGGAACTGCCCCTCGGCGCCGATGTTCCACACGTTCGAGCGGAAGCAGAGCCCGAGGCCGAGCGCGCACAGGATGAGCGGCGTGCACTTGAGGCCCAGCTCGGTGAGCGCGCGCACGCCGTGGAACGGCTCGACGAGGAACATCGAGAGCACGCGCACCGGGTCCTTGCCGAGCGCGAGGAAGAGCACGCCCCCGGCGGCCACCGTCACCGCGAGCGCGATGAGCGGGGAGAGGACGCTCATCCTGAGCGAGGGCACCGGGCGGACGTCGAGGCGGATCATGGGCTCCCTCCGGCGAGCGCGGCCGCCTGACCGGGGCCGCCCGCCCACAGCCCGCTCATCCACTCGCCGATCTGCTCGACGGTCGCCTCGGCCGTCGGGATCGACGGTGAGAGGCGCCCCTTCGCGATCACGTGGAGCCGGTCGGCGAGCGCGAAGAGCTCCTCGAGCTCCTCGGAGACGACGAGCACGGCGCACCCCGCGTCGCGGAGCGCGACGAGCTCGGCCCGGATCTGCGACGCCGCCCCGACGTCCACGCCCCAGGTCGGCTGCGCCACGACGAGCACCTTGGGGACGGCGTCGAGCTCCCTGCCGACGATGTACTTCTGGAGGTTGCCGCCCGAGAGGCTCCGCGCCGCGGCGGACGGGCCCGCGGCCTTCACCCAGTACCGCCGGAGCACGCCGGAGGCCTGGTCGCGGAGCGCGGCGCGGTCGATCCAGCCGAACGCGCGCAGCGCCTCCTTGCGCGTCAGCAGCATGTTGTTCGCGAGCGAGAGCGCCGGCACCGCGCCGCGGCCGAGCCGCTCCTCGGGAACGAAGTGCAGGCCGCGCTTGCGGCGCGCGGCCGCGCCCACCCGGCCGATCGGCTGCCCGAAGAGCTGGATCGCGCCGGCGTCGGCGCGCGGGTCCTCGCCCGAGAGCGCGGCGAGCAGCTCCTGCTGGCCGTTTCCGGACACCCCCGCGATGCCGACGATCTCTCCCGCCCGGACGTCGAGCGAGACGTCCTCGAGCGCGACGCCGAACCGGTCGTGGCTCTCGAGGGTGAGCTCCCGCGTCGAGAGGGCGATGGCGCCGGCGCTCGCGGGGCGCCGCTCGAGCCGGGGCGGCTCGGCGCCGATCATCAGGCGCGAGAGGCTCGCGGTGCTCTCCCGGGCCGGATCGCAGCTCGCCACGACGCGGCCGCCGCGCAGCACGGTGCACTGGTGGCACAGCGCCACGATCTCGTGGAGCTTGTGGCTGATGTAGAGGATCGAGCAGCCGGTGGCGGCGAGCTTCCGCAGCGTCTCGAACAGCTTGTCGGCGGCCTGCGGCGTGAGCACGGCGGTCGGCTCGTCGAGGATCAGGAGCCGCGGGTTCGCGAGGAGCGCCCGGACGATCTCGACGCGCTGGCGCTCGCCCACGGACAGCACGTGCACCGGCCGGTGAGGATCGAGGTCGAGGCCGTACTCGGCCGCCTTCCCGCGAATCCCCTCGACCACCTCCCGCAGGCTCACCGTGCGGGACAGGCCGAGCCAGACGTTCTCCGCGACCGTGAGCGAGTCGAACAGGGAGAAGTGCTGGAACACCATGGCGATGCCGAGCGCGCGCGCGTCGTGCGGGCTGCGGATGTCGGCCGGCGCGCCGTCCCAGAGGAGCTCGCCGGCGTCGGGCGCGACCGCGCCGTAGACGATCTTCATCAGCGTCGACTTGCCCGCGCCGTTCTCGCCGAGGATCGCGTGGATCTCTCCGGGCGCGACGGCGAGCGCGACGTCGTCGTTCGCGACGACGTCCCCGTAGCGCTTCGTGACGTGCCGAAGCTCGAGGCGCGGTGCGGTCACGGAGCCGTCACTCCGTCTCGCGCCGCTGCCGGATCGGAGAGACGAACCGGTAGTCGATGTCCCAGGGGAAGTAGATCCACTTCTCCTGCCGGAACTCCTTCACGAACGTGTCGACGACGGGGCGCCCGAGCGGCTTGGCGTAGAGCGTCGCGAAGTGCGCCTTCGGGAGCCGCTCCCGGACCGCCTGGGCGGTCCGGCCGGTGTCGACGAGGTCGTCGATGAGGAGCCAGCCGTCGCCGTCGCCCTGGACCGTCTTCAGCCAGCGGAGCTCGCCCTGTTTCTGCTCCGCGCCGCCGGACTCGCCCGCGCCGTAGCTGACGATGCAGACCGTGTCGATGAGCCGGATCTCGAGCTCGCGGGCGACGAGCGCCGCAGGAACGAGGCCGCCGCGCGTGATCGCGATGATGCCCTTCCAGTCACCGAGCTCGTGCAGGACGCGCGAGAGATAGCGCGTGTCGCGGTGCAGCTCCGGCCAGGAGATGACGATCTCGTCCTTGTACGGACCCTCGTCGGACGGGACCGCGCCCCGACCCTTGCCGGGCGAGGAGTTCGTCGGGTCTGTCGCCATGGCGTGTTCTACCGGATGGGGCTGACAGCGCCGACAGGCGGGCGGATGGCCGCCTGGGTCAGGCGGCGCCGGGCGGCAGGCGCTCGAGGACACCTGCGCCAATGAAGAAAAGAGGCCCCCGGCGAACCGGGGGCCTCGAGGTTTCGGCGAAGCGTGGGCCCGCTACTCGGACTGCACGATCGAGATCTCGACCCGGCGGTTCGCCTCGCGACCCTCCGGCGTGTCGTTGGACGCGATCGGGCGGCTCGGGCCGTAGCCCTTCGCGGACAGCCGCGCCTTGTCGACGCCGCGGGCGGCGATGGCCTTCGCGACGGCGTCGGCGCGGGCCTGCGAGAGCCGCTTGTTCAGGGCCGCGCTGCCGCTCGAGTCCGCGTGACCCTCGACCTGGACGCGCTTGATCTCGGGGTGCTCCTTCAGCACGTTCGCGATGTCCTCGATGAGCTTGTCCGACTCGGGGCGAATGGTGGCCTTCCCCGCCTCGAACTGGACCTTCTCGCGGAGCTCGATCTTCTTCGCCTCCGGCTGCACCACGACGCGCGGGCAGCCCTGGTTGTCGGCAGGGCCAGCCTGGTCCGGGCACTTGTCCTGGTGATCCGGGACGCCGTCGCCGTCCGTGTCCTTCGCCGGGCAGCCCTTCAGCTCAGGGAGGCCCTTCTCGGTCGGGCACGCGTCGTCCTTGTTCGCGACGCCATCGCCGTCGTCGTCGAGGTTGGGGCACTGATCGGGCGTGTGCGACTGCCCCGGAGCGCAGGGATCCACCGGCGCGGCCGCGGCGGGGGGCGGCGGAGGCGGCGGGGCCGCCTGCTCGGGGGCGGCCTCCTTCTTCGCGCGCGCGCCCTCCATGCCGAAGGCGAGGCCGACGACGCCGCGCCACTCGGGCGTGCCGATCGCGTTGAAGAACCCCGGGCCGCCGAGCGCGAACAGCTCCGCCGGGCCGAGGACGGCGCGCAGGCCCGCGAGGACCTCGGCGGTGCTCGGGCCGGCCTCGAAGGGCGTCGCGCCGCGGAACGACAGCTCGGGCCGGATGGTCCCCTTCATCGCGATGGTCGCCCCGTAGATCACCTCGGAGCCGACGTTCGTGTTCTGGATCTGCTCTCCCTCGCGCGCGACGAGGCCGCCTTCCGCGCCGATGATCACGTTGCCGAGGTCGCGGCCGAGCTCCAGCTTCAGCAGCGCCGCGGGCTTCGAGAACTTGGCGAACGCGCCCGCCGTGCCCCAGGGAGGCAGGAACTCGCCGGCGAAGGCGACGTTCACCGGCGAGGCGCCGTCGCGCTGCGAGAGCGCCGAGATGCGGATGCCGAACGAGGGCATCCCGAAGCCGTCGCTCTTCGCGGCCGAGAGGCCACGCTCACCGTCCTGGTTCAGGACGTAGCTCGCGCGGGCGTAGAGCTCGACGCGCTCCACCGGAACGTAGTCGAGCGTGAGGTGGAGCGTCTGGCGGTCCTTCACGATCGCGTCGCCCGTACGGCGGCCGAACAGCTCGGTGCCGTGCCGCACGAGCGGCCGATGCTCCCAGTCGCCCGCGGCGGACAGGCGGAAGCTCCGCGCGGGGTTCACCTCGCCCGTCCCGACGACGAGGGAGCCGATCGCGGAAGGGTCGAGCTGCAGCCGCTCGAGCTCGAACGATTGGGCCGACGCGGCGTTCGCGAGCGCCGCAAGCACCGCGAAGGTCAGGACTCTGACTTTGGTCACTTTTCAAGCCTCATGTTGAAGTGGGGAGTAAGCGAACGGGCGCAAACTACCTCCAATGCCTGACAGCCGGGCATTGAATCGTCCGCTCCTCTCCATCTGTGGCCCACCTTTCGGGCCGAGCATGGAAAGGTACCCCGGAGAGCTACCCTTATGGCCGCATTCGCCTAAAATGGCGAGCGTGCTTCACGCGCCCGTCCCGCTGGTCGCCGAGAAGCGCGCTCTTTTGCCGCACGATTCCGAGCCCGGAGTCCGTGCGCTCGCTCCCTCGATTCTGAATCCCGAACCCCCGAGACCGACATGACCACCGCCGCAATGCTCCTCGCCACGTTCCTCGTGGCGCAGACCGAGGCGCCCGCCGCGACCACCGCGGCCGCCCCCGAAGGCGCCGCCGATCGCGCGGCCGCCGCAGCCGAGAAGGCGGCTGCCGCGGCGCTCCTCGCGGCGGAGGCCGCCGCCCGTGCAGCCGACGCCGCCGCCCGCGTCGCGGCCGTCGTCCCCGTCCGCTTCGAGGTCCCGGCTGCGCCACCGGCGCCGGCGCACGCGGTCCCGACGAGCTGGTCCAGCACCGTCGGGCTCGGCCTCATCTCGCTCACCGGCAACTCGAACACGGTGACGTTCAACGCGAACGCGGCCGCCGAGCGGAAGAGCGCGTCGTGGATCTGGGGCGCGAAGGTCTCCGCGAGCTACGGGCAGAACCGCGTGGCCGGCGTCACCGGCTCGCAGACGGTGGCGGAGGCGGCCGGTGCCCAGCTCCGGCTCGATCGGCGCTTCGGCGAGCGCTACAGCGCGTACGTGCTCGGCGCGGCGGAGACCGACCACGTGAAGAGCGTCGAGCTCCGCGGCACGGGGGAGGTCGGCGCGACGGTCGTGTGGGTGGACGCCGGCGGGCCCTCCGGCTGGAAGACGAGCCTGCGCACCGACCTCGGCTTCCGGCTCGCGAACGAGGCCCGCTACCAGTACTACCCCACCGCTGCGCAGCTCCCCGACGACACCCTCTACGCCCCGCGCGCCGGGCTCGGCTTCAGGTACGCCATCTCCAAGGACGTCCTCTTCGCCGAGGACGCCGAGGTCCTGCCGAACGTGGTCGGCGAGAGCAGGGTCGTCTTGAACAGCCTCTCCAAGATCTCGACGCGCCTCTCGCGCTCGCTGGCGTTCGGGGTGTCGTTCACGGTGAATCACGACAGCCGGCCCGCGCCGACGAAGGTCTCGACGGACACGGCGCTCGGGCTCACGCTCGACGTGCTGCTGTAAGAGCGCCGGCGCTCCCGTGGTATCCATCTCGCCTCGCAAACAGGAGACCCACCATGCCCGCCACCGTCGATAACCTGAAGGTCGCCTTCGCCGGCGAGAGCCAGGCGAACCGCAAGTACCTCGCGTTCGCGCGCCAGGCCGAGAAGGAGGGCTACGCGCAGATCGCGAAGCTCTTCCGTGCCGCGGCGGAGGCCGAGACGATCCACGCGCTCGGACACCTCGCCAACATGGGCGGCGTCGGCTCGACGCTCGAGAACCTGAAGAGCGCGGTGGCCGGCGAGACCTACGAGTACACCGAGATGTACCCGCCCATGGTGGAGCAGGCCCAGCGCGAGAACCACAAGGCGCGCTACCTGCTCGGGTTCGCGAACGCCGCCGAGAAGGTCCACGCAGGGCTCTTCGGTCAGGCCCTGAAGGCGCTGGAGTCCGGCGCCGACCTCTCGACGATGGAGGTGTACCTGTGCCCCGTCTGCGGGGACGTCGAGTTCGGCACGCCGCCGGACAAGTGCCCGGTGTGCGGCGCGCCGCAGTCGAAGTTCCAGCTCGTCGCCTAGCTTTTCGACGTGGCGGGGTCGCTCTGCGGCGCCGGCTCTTCGCGGGTCGCGAAGGCAGCACCTCAGATGCGGCTCGAGCGAGCCGAGGGAACCGTGCGATCGTGACGCTCTCCCGTCGAGTGCGGACGGGCACGGAGGAGGCGCGAATGTTCAAGGCGATCGTCGTGGAGAAGGCCGCCGCGGGGCACGAGGCCCGCCTCACCGAGCTCGACGAGGCGCAGCTCCCGGAAGGCGACGTCACCGTGCGCGTCGAGTACTCGACCCTCAACTACAAGGACGCCCTCGCCATCACCGGCGCGTCGCCGGTCGTGCGCAAGTACCCGATGGTGCCGGGCATCGACCTCGCCGGCGTCGTGGAGGCGAGCGGCGATCCCGCGTGGTCACCGGGCGACAGGGTGTTGCTCGACGGGTGGGGCGTGGGTGAGAGCCACTTTGGCGGGCTCGCGCAGAAGGCGCGGGTGAGGAGCGCGTGGCTCTTGCCGGTGCCTGCGGCCTTCACCTCGCGGCAGGCGATGTCCATCGGCACCGCGGGCTACACGGCCATGCTCTGCGTCCTCGCGCTGGAGAAGCACGGCCTGAAGCCCGGCGACGGCGAGGTGCTGGTCACCGGCGCCGCGGGCGGCGTGGGCAGCGTCGCGATCGCGATCCTGTCCAGGCTCGGCTACAGGGTCGTGGCCTCCACGGGGCGCGCCGCCGAGGCGAGCTACCTCCAGTCGCTCGGCGCCGCGGAGGTCATCGACCGCGCCCAGCTCTCCGCGCCGGGCAAGCCGCTCGGCAAGGAGCGCTGGGCCGGCGCCGTGGACTCGGTCGGCAGCCACACGCTCGCGAACGTCTGCGCGACGACCCGCTACCGGGGCGCCGTCGCGGCCTGCGGGCTCGCGCAGGGCATGGACTTCCCGGCCACGGTGGCGCCCTTCATCCTCCGCGGCGTCACGCTCTACGGCATCGACAGCGTGATGGCGCCCAGGGCGCTCCGCCTCGAGGCGTGGTCGAGGCTGGCGCGCGACCTCGACGCGACCAAGCTCGACGCCATCACGCACGAGATCGGGCTCGGCGAGGCGATCGGGGCGGCCCGCGACGTCCTCGCGGGCAAGGTCCGCGGGCGGCTCGTGGTGAACGTGAATCGCTGAGCGGTGAGGGGCCGACGGGCGCGCGTGAGCGCGCGATTCCGGGACCTCGCTCGTGACTCGCTGGAGCGGCTCGCGCAACCGCGCCGCCCGCCGCGCGCGTGGCGTCCGTGCGACAATCCGCCCGCGCCGCCCGTGCGCTGAGCGTGCTAGCGATGTGTGCTTCACAACCAGTCATGAGGCGGTCGCGCATGGGGCGAGCTCCCGCTCCAGGCGCGGGCGCCTCGCGGAGGAGTTGGATGCGCTCGAAGCTCTTGGGTGTCGTGGTGGCCCTCGCGGTCGGCTCGTCGGCGGCCGCGCTCGACGGGCCCAACCTCGTGGTGACGCGGCTGGACGTGCCCGCGGTCGTGAACAAGGCGGAGCCGGCCACGTACGTGGCGACGGTGAAGAACATCGGCAACGTCGCCACGAACTCGCCCGGCGGCGTGTACGTGGTGGTCTACTTCTCGTCCGACGCGACCATCACGCCCGACGACCCGGCGTGGGCTTCGGGCTGGTTCTCGGACTTCGCGCCCGGGCAGGAGAAGACGGTCGCGATGAACGTGCCGGCCGGCGGAGGCTCGGGGCCGGGGGTGTTCTGGGCCGGCGCGATCGTGGACGGCCCCGACGGCTACGGCGGCGCGCGCGTCCCCGAGACGAACGAGGACGACAACACGCTGCTCGGGACGCAGATCACGGTCACGCAGTCCGACCTGGCGGTCACGGGGATGGCCGGGCCGACGAGCATCCAGGCAGGCGAGACCGTCACGGTCACCGCGCACCTCAAGAACCTCGGGGACGGGCGCACGAGCGGACCCATCGGCGCGAGCGGGTTCTATCTCGCGGCGTACGTCACCGGCGACGCGAACATCACCGAGTGTGACGACGCCGGCTTCGACTGCGACCTCCAGCGCGCGCTCGTCTGGGTGGACACGATGGCTCCTGGTGAGGAGCGGGACGTCGTGCTCACGTTCAGCTCGACCATCCCCGGGTACATCGGCCTGCTCGCGGACACGGGCGAGAACCCGGCGAAGGGGACGTTCGTCTACGAGCGCGACGAGTCGAACAACGCCCTCGTTCCGGCGTTCACGGCGGTCGGGCCGGATCTCGTGGTGACGCGGCTGGAAGTCCCCGCGGTCGTGAACAAGGCGGAGCCGGCCACGTACGTGGCGACGGTGAAGAACATCGGCAACGTCGCGACGAACTCTCCCGGCGGCGTTTACGTGGTCGTCTACTTCTCGTCCGACGCGACGATCACGGCAGACGACCCGGCGTGGGCTTCGGGCTGGTTCTCGGACTTCGCGCCCGGGCAGGAGAAGACGGTCACGATGAACGTGCCGGCGGGTGGCGGCTCCGGGCCGGGGACGTTCTGGGCCGGCGCGATCGTGGATGGTCCCGACGGCTACGGCGGCGAGCGCATCCCTGAGACGAACGAGCGCAACAACACGCTCCTGGGGAGTCGGGTCACGGTCACGCAGTCCGACGTGGCGGTCACGGGGATGGCCGGGCCGACGACCATCCAGGCAGGCGAGACCGTCACGGTCACCGCTCACCTCAAGAACCTCGGGGACGGGCGCACGAGCGGCCCCATCGGCGCGAGCGGGTTCTACCTCGCGGCGTACGTCACCGGAGACGCGCAGATCACGGAGTGTGACGACGCCGGGTTCGACTGCGATCTGCAGGTCGCGCTCGCGTGGGTGGAAGTGATGGCTCCGGGTGAGGAGCGGGACGTCGCGCTGACATTCAGCTCCACCGTCCCCGGGTACGTCGGCCTGCTCGCGGACACGGCGGAGAACCCGCAGAAGGGGACGTTCGTGTACGAGCGGGACGAGTCGAACAACGTCCTCGTCCCGGCGCTGATCGCACCCTGACCGGCCGCGGGGCCCGCACGCGCGGGCCCTCCGGCGGCGCCGGGGCCAGCGGCCCCGGCCTCGTGGCTCGCACCCCCCGGCGTCCCTCTCCGCGCGGCGAGGGAGGCCGGGGTTCCGCTCGTCGCCCAGCGGCCGTGGCGCGGCGGGAGACGGCCCGTCGTGCTCGCCGCGCCCGGCCGCCTCGCGAGGCTGCGAGGCTGCGGGGCGCGGCGCCATCCGTCGGGCGCGGCGATCAGAGCGGCTCGCCGCCGAACCCCACCGTCGTGATGAACACGTCCGTGTTGCCCGCGTTCGTGGCGCCCGGGAAGGCGCCCGCCGTCGAGCCCACCACCACGACGCCGTTGGCGCCGATGGCGATCGCCGAGCCGTGATCCGACGCGGCGGTCCCGATGCTGCGCATCCACAGCTCGGTACCCGCGGGATCGAGCTTCATCACGAACGCGTCCCTGCCGCCGAAGCCACCGCCGTCGGTGAAACCGACGACGTAGACGTCTCCCGCCGCGTCGAGGGCGACCTGGCTGGGCATCTCGAAGGCGGACCAGTCGAGCACCCGGGTCCACAGCACGGCTCCGGTCGCCCCGTCCAGCTTGACGAGGACGACGTCGGTGTTGCCGGAGCCGACGACGGTGCGGTGGCCGGCGGCGTAGACGTCGCCCGCGGCGTCGAGGGCGATCGTGGTCAGGACCTGCGAGACGGTGAGGTCGCTGAGCCGCGTATCCCACCGGACGCTCCCGGCCGCGTCGAAGGCGGTGACGAACGCGCCCCCGGCCGGCGAGGTCGGGCCGCAGAAGCTCGTCCCCGTCGTGTTCGCGAAGCAGCCCGACACGACCGGCCCGGCCGCGCTCGACGCCACGTCGAACGCAAAGCCGGGCACCACGGACGTCACCGCCTGCTGGAGCCCGGCGCCGTCCACGGTGGCGACGAGGCTCCCTCCGCTGCCCATCGCCGCGACCAGCACCCCGTCGCCCCCGGGCGCCGCCGCCACCGACGCGATCTGGGTGAGCGTCCAGCCGCTCGCGACGATGCTGGGCTGCGACCACTCGTGGAGCCCCGCGGCGCTCACCTTCTCGAGAGACGAGCCCAGGTACGAACCCCCGTCGGTCACGAACGAGGTCGTCCACCGCTGCGCCACGAGGTACACGTCGCCCGCCGCGTCGATCGCGGCGGAGGACACCCGCTCCGCGTCCGCGCTCCCGAACTGGCTCGTCCACACGGGCGCGGCGAGCGGGTCGAGGTTCGCGACGAAGGCGTCGCTCAGCCCCGCGCTCGTGAAGCCCGGGAACGCGTCGCCCACGACGCCGGCGAGGAGGAGGTCTCCGGCCGAGCCGAGGAACACCGCCGTGGCGCGGTCGCCGCCGGCGGTGCCGAGCTGCCGCACGGTCCCCGGGTACGACGGCAGCGCCGTGGTCGCGACGTGGAGCGAGGCGACGCCCGCCGTGCCCCCGTAGGTCGCCACGATCTGCGCGTCACCGTCGCGCCGCGCCGTCACGAGCCCGAGCTCGTCGACGGTCGCGACGCTGGGATCCGTGCTCGCCCACTGGGGCGCCGCGATCACCAACTCGCCGCTGGGGGCCCGGATGATCGCCGTCGCCTGGGCCGTTCCCCCGGGCACCAGCTCCATCACGAGGGGCTGCACCACGATCGACACCGGCCCGATCACCACGCTGACCGGGAGCTGCCCGGACCTCGGCACCATGGGGATCGAGACGGCGGCGTTCGTCCCGCGCGCCACGTCCACCGTGACGGATCCCTCGTGCGTGATCTCGCCGGTGGTGTCGTAGCCCCGCGCGCGGATCGTGCGGGCGGTGCCAGGCGAGACCCTGATCGTCCCCGCGGCGACCCCGTCGACGGCGGTGAGGTTGAACACCAGCGGCGTCGCGAGATCCGGCGCCGTCACGTCGATGACGATGACGTCGATGGGCGTCCCCACGACGACGGCGGTGACGCTCAGCGCCGTACCGTCACCTTCTCCTCCGGAGCGCTGCGTACCGCACGCGGTGAAGACCAGCGACGCGAGCGCCAGCGCCAGGATCGTCCCTCTCGATTGCATGTGTGCCCCCCGTAGGCATGTCGCCGCCAGGAAGGCGACCTGGCGGCCAGGGGCCATGCAACCGGGTTGGCGAGCGGGGGTGCAACCGTCCTTCCCGGGCTCACGTCATGGCTTAAGGCTGACGAGGGGCGCCGTGACGCGCGCCCTCTCTGCCGATCCGCGCTCAGCCCCGTGACGCCGGCCCCCTCTAGTGGGGGACCATCCACTGCAGCCAGTACGCCTGGACGAGCACGACCACGCCGACGAGGCACGCCAGCGCGAGCGAGTGCCAGAACACGTAGCGCAGGATGGCGCCCTCGTGGCCGTCCTGCTTCGTCGCCACCGACGCCACGACGATGCTCTGGGCGTCGATCATCTTGCCCATGACGCCGCCCGAGCTGTTGGACGCGGCCGCGAGGATCGGGTTCATCCCGATCTGCTGGGCCGAGACCACCTGGAGGTTGCCGAACAGCACGTTCGACGAGGTGTCGGAGCCGGTCAGCGCCACGCCGAGCCAGCCGAGCAGCGGCGAGAAGAACGGGAACAGGAAGCCCGTCGAGGCGAACGCGAGGCCCATCGTCGAGTCGGAGCCCGAGTAGCGCGTCGTGAACCCGAGCGCGAGCATGGCGGCGATCGTGAGGAGCGAGTAACGCACCCGCTTCAGCGTGCCGAGGTAGGTCCTCGCGAGCGTGAGGGGCGACAGCCTCAGCCACAGGCCCGCGACCACGCCGGCGAGGAGGAGGGCCGTGCCCGTGGCGGAGAGGAGGTTCAGGCTGAACCGCGCCGCCTCGGGGTGGACCTTGGCGGCGACGGGCGGGGCCTTGAGGACCAGGTTGTGGAGGAACGGCACGTCGAAGGTCGGGTTGAACAGCCCGTTCAGCCAGCTCTTCACGGCGGGCTGGCCCCACACGAACACCGAGACGGAGAGGACGATCCAGGGCATCCAGCCCATGAACGCCTCGCCGAAGGTGTGGCGGCGGAACGCGGCGGCGGCGCCCACGGACCGGCGCTGCGGCGCTGCGGCGGCCTCCGTCGCGCGCTCCTCGGGGAACCGCCACTCCTCCTTCGGCTGCCACACCTTGAGGAAGGCGTAGGTCACGACGATGCAGGACGCCGCGGCGACGATGTCGACGAGGTTCGGCCCGATGAAGTTCGAGACGAGGAACTGGGGGATCGCGAAGGAGAGCCCAGCGACGAGGCACGCCGGCCACACCCCGAGCATCCCGCGGAACCCGGCCATGGCCCACACGAGCCAGAACGGGACCATCAGCGAGAACAGCGGGAGCTGGCGCCCCGCCATCGAGGAGAGGGCCAGCTCGTTCAGGCCGGTGACCTTGGCGAGCGTGATGATCGGGGTGCCGAGCGCGCCGTAGGCCACGGGCGCGGTGTTGCCGATGAGCGCCAGGCCGGCGGCGGCGAGGGGCTTGAAGCCGAGGCCGATGAGCATCGCGGCGCTGATCGCGACCGGCGTGCCGAACCCCGCGGCGCCCTCGATGAACGCGCCGAACGCGAAGGCGATGAGGAGCACCTGGATGCGCCGGTCGCCCGCGAGGCCTCCGATGGTGTCCTTCACCACCTCGAACTTCCCGGTCTTCACCGTGATGTCGTAGATGAAGATGGCGTTCAGGATGATCCAGCCGATGGGCAGGAGGCCGAAGGCCGCGCCGTACGCGGCGGTCGCCCCCGCCATGCCGAGGGGCATGCCGTAGACGCCGACCGCGATGCCCTGGGCGAGCACGAGCCCGAGCAGCGCCGCGACGTGCGCCTTCACGTGGAAGAACGCGAGCGCCGCGAGGAGGACGACCACGGGGATCGCCGCCACGAGCGCGGAGAGGTGGAGGTTGCCGAGGGGCACGTAGTTCTGCGTCCACGTCATGTCGCTCTCCTGCGGTTCGAGACGCCGGCGTTCGCGGAGCTTCCGTCACGCTGGTCTCGCACGCGGCGCGGGCGCACCCCGCCCGTTCCGGGCGACCGGTCGCAGAGCGGAGGGGAGCGGGGTCTTTCGCGGGGTGACCGGCGGGCCTCAGAGATCGAGGCGGGCCTTCACGGCGGGCAGGTGCCGGCGGCTCACCGGCACGTCCTTCCCGGACCGGGTCCGGATGACCGCGAGGCCCTCGTCGATGCTGATCTCGTCGACCTGGTCGGCGTTGACGAGGAACTGCTTGTGGCAGCGGACGAGCCCGGCGCGCTCCTCGAGCACCTTCAACGTGAGCTCGGTGAACAGCTCCGCCTTCGCGGTGACGACGTACACGCCGGCCTCGCTCGACCGCACGAACTCGACCTCCGGGACGTCCACCAGCTTGATCGCGCGGGCGGCGAGGCAGGGGATGCGCCGGATCTCGGCGCGCGGGTACCCAGGCCGGGCCTCGGCGCCGGGGAGCTTCCGCAGCCGCTCCACGGTCTTCGCGAGCCGCTCGCGCGAGACGGGCTTCAGGAGGTAGTCGAGGGCGCGCTCCTCGAAGGCGCGCAGCGCGAACGCGTCGTGGGCGGTGACGAAGACGACCGCCGGCAGCTCGTCGTCGTCCAGCATCGAGAGGAGCTCGAACCCGGAGATGGCCGGCATCTGGATGTCGAGGAACACCACGTCCGGCCGCTGCTTGCGGATGGCCTGGATGGCCTCGACGGCGTTGCCGCACCGGCCCGCGATCGAGAACGCGCCGGTCTCGAGGAGGAGCGACTCGAGCTCCTCGCGCGCGTGCAGCTCGTCGTCCACGATGAGGGCCCGCATCACGCGGCGGCTCCCTTCCCGGGCAGGCACACCGTCACGCGCGTGAGCTCCTGCGGCACGCAGGTGACGGTCAGGCCGAACGCCTCGCCGAAGAGGTTCTTCACGCGCTTGTCGACGATCTGCATGCCGAGGCCGGCCTTCTCGCGCGGCTGCTCCTTCCACGCGCCGCCGTTGTCCTCGACCTCGATGAGCGCCGCGCCGTCCTTCCGGAAGGCGCGGATGGTGGCGCGCCCCTCGCCGAGCATGTCCGAGAGCCCGTGCTTGAAGGCGTTCTCGACGAGCGGCTGGAGGGTGAACGCGGGCATCTCGAGCGAGAGGAGCTCCGGGTCCACGTCGGTCTCGACGGCGATGCGCCCCTCGAACCGCGCCTTCTCGATCTCGAGGTACGCGCCGACGTGCTCGAGCTCCTCGCGGAGCGTCGACACGTCGCTCGAGCGCTTCAGGTTCTTGCGGAAGAAGTTCGAGAGGTGGATGAGCAGGTCCCGCGCGCGGTCGCCGTCGCGGCGCAGGATGGCGATGATGGTGTTGAGCGCGTTGAACAGGAAGTGCGGGTTCACCTGCGCCTGCGCGAGCTTCAGCTCCGACATGACGAGCAGGCTCTTCTGCTCCTGGTAGCGCGCGATGAGGAGCTGGCTCGAGAGCACGGCGCCGAGCCCCTCGCCGAGCGACTTGTTCATGTTGAGGAAGCGGCGCCCGCGCGGCTCGAAGAGCTGGACCGTCCCGACCACGCTGCCGTCCACCTGCAGCGGCGCGATCACCATCGAGCTGAGCTGGCAGCTCGGCGACACCGTGCAGTCGTAGGCCTGCCGGACGCCGTCGGCGAACACGACCGCGTTCTCCGCGATCGACTGGCGCGTGTAGGGCGAGGCGATCGGGTTCCCCGGCAGGTGGTGGTCGGAGCCCATGCCGGCCCAGCCGAGGACGCGCTCGGTGTCGGTGACCCCCACCGCGCCGACGCCCGTCTCCTCCTTGATGATCGCGGCGAGCTCGCCGGCGGTGTCGCGGCCGATCCCGCGCACGAGGAGGCGCAGCGTGCGGTCCGCGACCTTGAGGGCGCGGGCCGAGGACGTCGCCGCGACGCGGTCCTGCTCGCGCTGGCGCTCGAGGAGCACCGCCATGAAGAGCGCGGCGCCGATGGGGTTCGCGATCACCATGGGCCCGGCGATCGCCTTCACGATCGCGATGGCCTGCTCGGGCGGCGCCTGCGTCAGGTACCGCACGATCACCATGTGGAGGATCTCGCCGACGAGGGTCGTCGCGAAGGCGACCCGCGGCGTCATCAGGCGCTCGGGCCGGCGCTTCAGGGCGACGTGCACGAGGCCGCCGAGGAGGCCCTCCAGCGTGGTGGAGACGGCGCCCGGGAAGGCGGCCGCGCCGCTCATCGCGGTCACGCGGTGGAGGCCGGCGGTGGCCCCCACGAGCATCCCGAGGGCGGGGCCGCCCAGCAGGCCGGCGAGCGTCGAGCCGACCGCCCGCGCGTTCACGATGGCCTGCCCGCCGACGACCGGCACGCCGAGGTAGTTCCCGAGGATCGCGATGCCGCTGAAGACGAGGTACAGGCGGATCTTGCCGCGGGGGCGGGGCCAGTCGGGCTTGAGCGGCCGGAACGCGGGGGACCGGCAGTACAGGTAGAAGATGACGAGGAAGACCGAGAGCGCCTCGATGAGCTGCAGCGCGAGCTTCATTCCGGTCTCCCGTCGGCGCGCGTTCCTCCTCGAGGTCGGGAGGGGCGCGGCGAGCGGGCATTATGGCCCCCGCGCCGTCCTGCGCGAAAGCCCGCCGGCCGAGCTCCGAGTCGGCGGGTTCCGCGGCGCCTGCGACCGGGCGCGGCGAGCGCGGGGGCTAGAACAGCTCGCCGGCGCCCTCCCTCTCGGCTGCCTTCACCGACGCCAGCCCCACCATCCGGCGTACGTGCGCGGGGTGCTCGAGCTCGTCGAGCAGGAAGTTCGCCAGGTCGGCGCGGCTCAACGTGAGGCGGGCGCCGGGAGGCATCCGGCCGTCCCCCACGCCGTAGGCCCGCGTGAGCCCGCCGTTCGTCAGCCGCGGCGGTCGAGCGATGGTCCAGTCGAGGCCGCTCTCGCTCACGATGTGCTCCATCTCGGCGGAGTCCCTCGCCACGTTGCGCAGGAACGTCCGGCGCGCGATGGCGCTCAGGAGCCCGTCCGCCTCGAAGAGCACGGCCACGCCGACGATGAGGAGCCTCCGCACGCCGGTCGCCTCCATCGCGGCGACCGTGCTCCGCGCGCAGTCGCTCACGAGGGTGGTCGGCCCCAGCCCCGCAGGCCCGAGCGCCGACAGCACGGCGTCGTGACCGGACATCACCGCGCGTAGCGCGTCGCGGTCGCGCGGGTCGCCCTGGACCACGCTCAGGCCGTCGCGGAGGAGGGGCTCGAGCTTCTCCGGCGAACGCACGAAGGCGGTCACGAGGTGGCCGCGCCAGCGAGCCTGCTCGACGATCGCGCGACCGGTGCCACCCGTCGCGCCGAGGACGAACAGCCTCTTCTTCTTCCCCCCGAGGTCCTCTCGCTCCAAGGCTGAAGCGCTCAAGCTCGCGTCCTTCCGCTCGGCGATGCGGTCGTCCCGTGGGTCGGGCGGCGCTCCCGAGACCGGCGCGGAACTGCACGGCGCAGGCCACGTCGCGGCGCTCTCGGGGCTCCGAAAAGCCCCCCCAAACGCTCGCGATTGCTCTCGCGGCGAATCCTCGCGGAGGCGCGGCGCGGCCGCGGCCTGAGCAGATCGCTCAGGGCGTGAGCGCCGACCTCGCGGCGGGGCGTGGAGACGTGACGAGCCGCCGACCTACGTGGGGCCGTTCTGGGAGAAGCGCCTCAGGAAGGCCCGGGTCCGCTCGTTCCTGGGGTTGTCGATGAGCTCCCGGGCCGGGCCTTCCTCCACGATGACCCCGCCGTCCATCAGCATGGCGCGATCGGCCACCTCGCGGGCGAAGCCCATCTCGTGAGTGACGACCACCATCGTCATCTTCTCGGCGGCCAGGGCGCGCATGACCTTGAGGATCTCGCCCGTCAGCTCGGGGTCGAGGGCGCTCGTCGGCTCGTCGAAGAAGAGCACCTGCGGATCGAGGGCGAGGGCGCGCGCGATGGAGACGCGCTGCTTCTGACCGCCCGAGAGCTCGCAGGGATAGGCGCCGGCCTTGCCGGTGAGGCCCATCTTCTCGAGCAGCGCGAGCGCCACCTCCCGCGCCGCGGCCTTCCCGCGCCCCAGCACGCGCACCTGCGCCTCGGTGATGTTGCGCAGCACGGAGAAGTGGGGGAACAGGTTGAAGTCCTGGAACACGAGGCCGAGCTTGAGGAGCGCGCTGCGCAGCGTGGCCTTGTCGGCGTAGACGCCGCGGTCGAGGATCCGCGTGCCGCAGATGGAGATGCTGCCGCTGCTGGCGGTCTCGAGGTGGGTGACGGCGCGGAGCAGCGTGGACTTGCCCGAGCCCGACGGCCCGATGATGGCGAGCACCTCGCCCTGGTGCACCGAGAAGGAGATGTCGGTGAGGACCCGGAGGTCGCCGAAGGACTTGGAGAGGTGGTCGACGGTGACGACGTCCATGGCCCGGCTCAGCTGTAGTACTCGAGCTTCCGCTCGGCGCGGAGGAAGAGCTCGGAGACCGCCCAGTTCATGACGAAGTAGAACACCCCCGCCACGAAGATGGGCGTGGTGGAGAACTGACGCGCGGAGGCGTTCTGCGCCACCCGGAAGAGCTCGGCCACGCCGATGGTCTGGGCGAGGGCGGTGTCCTTCACGAGCGTGATGACCTCGTTGGCGGAGGCCGGCAGGATCCGCTTCACCACCTGGGGCAGGACGATCCGGAAGAAGGTGTCGGCGCGCGTGAAGCCGAGCACCTTGGCGGCCTCGTACTGGCCCTTCGCGATCGACTGGATGCCACCGCGGTAGATCTCGGCGAAGTAGGCGGCGTAGTTGATGGTGAAGGCCACGATGACGGCGGTGAACCGATCGTACGAGGCCTCGAACAGATAGTAGGGGGCGAAGTAGACGAAGAGGATCTGCAGGATGAGCGGCGTCCCGCGCATCACGAGGATGTAGAGGTTGACCGGGACGCGCAGGAGCCGGCTCGCCGACATGCGGCCGAGCGCGACCGGCAGGGCGAGAGGGAGCGCGAAGACCAGCGTCAGGAAGAAGATCTCCAGGGAGACGAGCGATCCCTGGAGCATCGCCCCCAGCAGCTTCACCATGCGCGGGTGCTCACTTCCCGACGACCGAGATGTCGGAGCCGAACCACTTCGTGGTCACCTTGGCGAGCGTGCCGTCCTTGGCCATGCTCTCGAGCGCGCCCTGCACCGCGTCCCGGAGGGCGAGATCGTTCTTGCGGAAGCCCACCCCGAACACCTCGGGGGCGAGCGTCTCCTTCAGGACGGCGTAGGCCTTGCCCGAGCGCTTGATGTTGTCGTCGGCGACGATGAGGTCCATCACCACCGCGTCCACGCCGCGGGCCTCGAGGTCCATCAGGGCGGTGAGGTTGTCCTTGAACTCCACCACCTCCTCGAGCGACGCGCGGAAGGCCTTGGCGCCCTCGAGGGCGTCGGCGGCCGAGGAGCCGGCCTGGAGGCCGACCTTCTTCCCCTTGAGGCTCGCGAGGGTGGAGTAGCCGGAGGCCTTCTTCACCACCACCACCTGGGCGTTGCGCAGGTACGGCTTCGTGAAGCTCATCGCCTTCTTGCGCTCGTCGGTGATCGTGAAGCCGTTCCAGATGCAGTCGATCTTGCCGGTGTTGAGCTCCTGCTCCTTGGCGTTCCAGTCGATGGCCTGCGGGACGAGCTTCACGCCGAGCCGACGCGCGACCTCCTTCGCCAGGTCGATGTCGTAGCCGACGATCTGGTTGTCGTCGTTCCGGAAGCCCATCGGCGGGAACGAGTCGTCGAGGCCGAGGACGAGCGTGCCCTTCTTCTTCACCGCCTCGAGCGAGGTGTCGGCGGCGAGGGCGGTGGCGTGGAGCGCCACGAGGGCGAGCGCGGCGAGCAGGGTCTTCTTCATGGGCGATTCCTTCGCGTGGGCCTGGGGCGTCGGCGGGCGCCCTGTTCGGGGGCAGCGGAACTTCGCACGCGAGGCGGGCGTCGGCAAGGGGCCTCGATCTCCTGGATCGACGCCTCGCGAGGGGCCCGGCGCATGAACGGCCGTGCACAACATATCCCGTTGACCGTGGCCGTGAACCACCATAGGTTGGGTCTCGCGCTGGTGCTCGGGGTTCGCTCCGAGCGAATAGGGAACCCGGTGAGATTCCGGGGCTGCCCCGCAGCGGTAAGCGAGAACGACCTCCGCCACACGCACTTGCCGGTTCGGCTGGGAAGCGGCGGACAGTAGGGTCCGGGAAGCCCCGGAGCGCTCGCGAGCCCGAAGACCTGCCAGCGACCGTCGCCCGGATGCTCGGGCGGCGGCATGACCGACACGCCTCGTGGGAGGGCGGAGGGTCCTCGGCGCACTGCCCTCGTACGGGCCGTCGTGTGCTCGGGTCCTCCTCCGTGTCCCGAGGCCGCCACGAGGAGGGCCCGTGTTCGAGACCATCGAGAAGCGCGACGGACGGGTGGTCCCGTTCGACGCCGAGCGCATCCAGCGAGCCATCGCCAAGGCGGGGGCCGTCACCGGCGAGGTCGACGCGGCCGAGGCGAGGCGGCTCTGCCAGCGCGTCCTCGCCATCGCGATCGCGACGATCGAGGGCCGGCCGTCGGTGGAGCGGATCCAGGACGTCGTCGAGGAGGTGCTCCTCGCGAGCCCCTACCGGCGCACGGCGCGGGCATACGCCGTCTACCGCGAGCAGCACCGCGCGCTGCGCGAGATCTCCGACACGGCCAGCGTGGCGCTCGTCGACGCCTACCTGGAGCGCTCCGACTGGCAGGTGGCCGAGAACGCCAACATGGCGTTCAGCCTGCAAGGCCTCAACAACTACGTCGCGAGCCACGTGAGCTCCACCTACTGGCTCGAGCGGCTCTATCCGCCCGAGGTGCGGGACGCCCATCGCTCGGGCGACCTCCACCTCCACGACCTGAACCTCCTCGCCGTCTACTGCGTCGGCTGGGATCTCGCCGACCTCCTCACCGAGGGGTTCCGCGGGGCGCCCGGGAAGGCCGAGAGCGCGCCGGCGCGCCACTTCCGCACCGCCCTCGGCCAGATCGCGAACTTCTTCTACACGCTCCAGGGTGAGGCGGCGGGCGCGCAGGCGTTCTCGAGCCTCGACACCTACCTCGCGCCGTTCATCCGGCACGACGGGCTCGGCTACGAGGAGGTGCGCCAGGCGCTCCAGGAGTTCGTCTTCAACCTCAACGTGCCGACGCGCGTCGGGTTCCAGACGCCGTTCACGAACGTCACCCTCGACCTCGAGTGCCCCGCGCTGCTCCGCGACGAGGCGATCGTCCTCGGGGGCGAGCGGCAGGCGGCCACGTACGGCGAGTTCCAGGCGGAGATGGACCTGTTCAACCGCGCCTTCCTCGACGTCATGGCCGGCGGCGACGCGAAGGGGCGCGTCTTCACGTTCCCGATCCCCACCTACAACGTCACGCCGGGCTTCGACTACGAGGACCCCCGGCTCGATCGCCTCTGGGAGGTCACCGCCCGGTACGGCCTCCCGTACTTCGCGAACTTCGTGAACTCGGAGCTCTCGCCGGAGGACGCCCGCAGCATGTGCTGCCGCCTCCGCCTCGACACGCGCGAGCTCGAGCGGCGCGGCGGCGGCCTCTTCGGCGCGAGCCCGCTCACGGGGTCCATCGGCGTGGTCACCGTGAACCTGCCGCGCCTCGGCCACCTCGCGCGCGACGAGGCCGACTTCATGGCTCGCCTGGACCGGGTCATGGACCTCGCCCGCGACAGCCTGGTCCTCAAGCGGAAGATCCTGGAGCGTTACACCGAGCAGGGCCTCTATCCGTACGTCCGCCACTACCTGCGCCACATCCGCGCCCGGAGCGGCTCGTACTGGCGCAACCACTTCTCCACCATCGGCCTCGTCGGGCTCGCGGAGGCCGCCGACAACCTGCTCGACACGACGCTCGCGAGCGGGCCCGGTCGCGCCTTCGGGCTCCGCGTGCTCGACCACATGCGCGCTCGGCTCGAGCAGTACCAGGCGGAGACGGGCAGCCGGTTCAACCTGGAGGCGACGCCGGCCGAGGCGACGAGCTACCGGCTGGCCAGGCTCGACAAGGCGCGCCACCCGGGCATCCGCTGCGCGAACGAGGACGCGGCCGTCCGGGGCGCCGCGCCGTACTACACGAACTCCTCCCAGCTGCCGGTGGACGCGAGCGACGACGTCTTCGCGGTGCTCGATCACCAGGACGATTTCCAGGCGCGGTACACGGGCGGGACCGTCCAGCACGTCTTCGTCGGCGAGGCCATCGACGACCCCTCGACCGTGAAGCGGTTCGTGCGAACCGTGTGCGAGCGCTACCGGCTCCCGTACTTCACCGTCACGCCGACGTTCTCCGTGTGCGGCGAGCACGGGTACCTCGCCGGTGAGCACCCGACCTGCCCGCGGTGCGGCGCCGCCGCCGAGGTCTACTCGCGGATCGTCGGGTACCTCCGCCCCCTGCAGCAGTGGAACGCGGGCAAGCAGGCCGAGTTCGAGCGGCGCCTGTCGCTCCGCCCGGGCGACGCCGCCGAGGTGCCCGCTTGATCATCGCGGCCCTGCGGCCCTGCTCCTTCGTCGACTGGCCCGGGAGGCTCGCCGCCGTCGTCTTCACGCAGGGCTGCAACCTCGCCTGCCGCTACTGCCACAACCCGTCGCTGCTCGCGGCCACGGCGGCGCGACCCGTGCCGGAGGGTGAGGTGCTCGCGCTCCTGGAGGCGCGGCGCGGGCGGCTCGACGGGCTCGTCGTGACCGGTGGCGAGCCCACGCTGCACGCGGGCCTGGCGCCGTTCCTGGCGCGGGTGAAGGCGCGCGGGTTCGCGGTGAAGCTCGACACGAACGGAACGCGGCCGGAGGTGGTCGCGGCGCTGCTCGCGGCGGGGCTCGTCGACTTCCTGGCCGTCGATCTGAAGGCGCTGCCCCAGGCCGCGGAGTGGCTGACCGGCTCGGCCGAGCAGCCCTTCGGGGCTCGCCGCTGCCTCGAGCTCGCGCTGGCGGCGGGGATCGAGCACGAGGTGCGGACGACGCTCGCCTCCCCCGTCCACGACGCCGGCGAGCTCGACGCCCTGGCGGCGTTCGCGGCCGGCGCGCAGCGCTGGGCGGTCCAGCGCTTCCGCCCGGGCGGCCACCTCGACGACGGATGCGGGCTCGCGCCCCCGGACGAGCGACTGCTCGCGGCGGCGGGGCACGCGGCCGCGGCGCACGGGCTGACGCTCTCCGTGAGATGAGGGGCGCCGTGGAGCGCCGGGAGGAGCCGACGATGTCCATCCCCGCTGGAGGCAGGACCCCGACGCGCCCGAAGGCGATCGTCTCGTGGAGCAGCGGCAAGGACAGCGCCTGGGCGCTGCACCTCGTGCGCGCCCGGGGAGACCTCGAGATCGTCGGCCTGCTGACCACCGTGACCGCCGAGTTCTCGCGCGTCGCGATGCACGCGGTCCGCGAGACCCTCCTCGACGCGCAGTCGCAGGCGCTCGGCCTCCCGTGCAGGAAGGTGAAGCTGCCCTGGCCCTGCTCGAACGAGGTCTACGAGCGCGAGATGACCGAGGCCCTCTCGGCCGCCCGCGCGGCCGGCGTGACGCACGTCGTCTTCGGTGACCTGTTCCTCCGCGACATCCGGGCCTACCGCGAGGCGCGGCTCGCCGGCACGGGGCTCTCGCCCGTCTTCCCGCTGTGGGATCGCGACACGCGAGCGCTCGCGGGTGAGATGATCGACGCGGGCCTGCGGGCCACCCTGACCTGCGTCGACCCGAGGGTGCTCGACGCGCGGTTCGCGGGACGCGCGTTCGACGGGGCGCTCCTCGCCGAGCTCCCTTCGACGGTGGACCCCTGCGGCGAGAACGGCGAGTTCCACACGTTCGCGTGGGCCGGGCCGATGTTCGAAACGCCCATCCCGGTCGCCGCTGGAGAGGTGGTCGAGCGCGACGGCTTCACGTTCGCGGACTTGCTGCCACGGCCCGCCGGCGATCCGGCAGCGCAGCCGTAACCGTTCGCGGTAGAAGACCCGCGCGCGACGCCTTGACATCGAGGCTAACCGCAACTTATTCTGTTACGAGTTGCGATGAGCCCGAGCAGCCGCCTCACGGTAGCGATCCACATCCTCACGCTGCTCGCCCACGAGGCGAGCGGTGAGCCCGTCACGTCCGAGTACATCGCCGGCAGCGTGGGCACGAACCCGGTCGTCATTCGACGGCTGCTCGCGATGCTGCGGAAGTCGAAGCTCGTCCGCTCCCAGGGCGGGCCCGGCGGCGGGTGGCGACTCGTCGTTCCCGCCAAAGGGATCACCCTCCGCGACGTCTACCGTGCCGTCGAGAGCGAGGCGCTCTTCCCGCTGCACGCGAGCACGCCCAACCCCCGGTGCCCCGTGGGCAGGACCATCCAGGCGGCGCTGGCCGGCCGCTACGGCGAGGCCCGGCTCGCCCTCGAGCGGGATCTCGAGCGGACGACGATCGCCGATCTGCTGCAGGAGGTGACGAGGCTCGCGCGCTGACGCCGGAAGGTCGAACCCCTATTTTTTTTGGCCGCATCTGTAGCTCAACCAGTTACGAATACGAGAGAGAGAAGAGACATGATCGTCGTCACCGGAGCCACGGGCCACCTCGGCCGCCTCGTCGTCGAGAGGCTCCTCACGAAGGTACCGGCCCGCGACATCGCGGTCGCGGCGCGGAACCCCGATCGGGCGAAGGACCTCGCCGCGCTCGGCGTCGAGGTGCGGCGCGCCGACTACGCGAAGCCCGACACGCTGGGTCCCGCCCTGGCCGGCGCGGAGAAGGTCCTGCTCATCTCGTCGAGCGAGGTCGGGCAGCGCGTGCCGCAGCATTCCGCCGTCGTGGAGGCCGCGAAGGCCGCCCGCGTGCGACTCCTCGCCTACACGAGCGTGCTGCACGCAGGGACCTCGAACCTCGCGCTCGCCGCCGAGCACCAGGCCACCGAGGCGGTGATCCGCGGGTCCGGCGTGCCGTACGTGTTCCTGCGGAACGGCTGGTACCTCGAGAACTACACGGAGCACCTGGCGCCGGCGCTCCAGCACGGCGCCCTCGTGGGCAGCGCGGGGGATGGCCGGATCGCCGCGGCGGCGCGTGCCGACTACGCCGACGCCGCGGTCGCGGTGCTCACCCGCGACGTCGAGAAGCCCGTGTACGAGCTCGCCGGCGATCATCCGTTCACGATGGCCGAGCTCGCCGACGAGCTGTCGCGGCAGACCGGCAAGCGGATCGCGTACCGGGACCTGCCGCCCGACCAGTACCGGGCGGTGCTGATCGGCGCCGGGATGCCGGGCGCTGCGGCGGACCTGTACGTGGACGCGGACGTCCACGTCGCGAAGGGCGAGCTCGACGATTCGAGCGGCGAGCTGAGGCGTCTCATCGGCCGGCCCACGACGCCGCTCGCGGCGGCCGTGCGTGCCGCGCTGGGGCGCTGAGGTTGCCGGGCGCTCCGCCTCCCGGGGCCGCGGATCTCGTTCGCGGCTCGGCGTGACGCCCGCCGGGGCGTCGTGGCGACGAGAGGATCGGGCGCGTCGTGCGGCCGCGCTACCGGCCCGCGGCGGCCTCGACGTCACGGCAGCAGGCCCTCGCCGAGGGCCTGCCGCATCACCTCGGCGAGCGTGTCGAGCGAGCCGCTCGTGTCCGTGCGGGTGGTGGTCCTCGTGGGCGTCACCGAGCCCGACTCCCCCGCCGCGACGAAGGGCAGCGGCCGGCGACCGAGGCGCATGAGCCGCTCGTCGTAGAACGCGCTCCTCGCCTCCTCGCGCAGCCTGCGCGAGAGCTCGAGCATGTTGCCGGTGCTCGAGGGCTGCATCCCGGCCCCGAGGCAGGAGAAGTCGAGCTGGGTCTCCGAGAGCGTCGCCGCGCGTCCACTGCGGGCGTAGACGAGGATCACCTGCTCGAGCTCCTCCTTCGACGAGCGCACCGCCTGCGTGGAGGTGCGGGTCATGCCGAGGCCGCCCGTCAGCACGGCCCTGCCGACCGAGAAGCGCTTCGACTTCTCGAGGCGCTCGACCTCGGACCGCGAGGCGCGGAGGCCGCGGAACAGGGCCGTCACGTCGGCCCACGCGAACGTCGTCGAGTCCCCGAACCGCGGCGTGAGCGTGAGCCCCAGGTCGTCGAGGGCAAAGGAGTGAGCCACGATGCGGTCCCGGTCGGACGGACAACGGGCCTCGATCGCCACGGCCGCGAGCCCGGCCTCGCGCAGCGCGAGGACGAGCCGGTCGGCCTCGTCCGGCGCGAGTCTGGCGAGGAGCGCGGGTGGCTCGGGGGCGAGGCGCATGCGAGCCTCGGCCAGCGTCAGCCCCGCGGCGTCGGCCACCGCGTGCGCCGCCTCGTCGGGGCGCGTCGCGGGGCGGACGAGGGCCACGAGCTTCATCCGGTCACCGTAACAGACCGGCGACAGGGACGGACCCCGCGCACCGACCGTGCCGCGCCGCCGGCTCCGCGGCCGCGCCCGCAGGCCGGGCGGTCGGCCGGCTCGCCGTAGAGGGTCGGCCCGAGCCCCTCCGTGACGTGCGCCTCGACCGCACGCGGCGAATTCGACACGAGAGCATCACTTCCGCTCGCGGGGTCCGAGGTGGCAAGGCAGGAGCAGCGCGACGAGATTCGCGGCGCGGCGGCCGCGGCGCCGCCCGTGGCCCGCTCGCTCTCCGCGCTCCTGAAGGAGCTGGCGCGCGCGCCCGCGGTGCGTCCGGGTTCGTGGGAGGGCGCGCTGCGGCCCGGCGCGGCGATCGGCCGCTTCGAGCTCGTGCGCGAGATCGGCCGGGGCGGGTTCGGGATCGTGTGGGAGGCCCGCGACACCGAGCTCGGGCGGTCGGTCGCGTTCAAGGCGGTGCGGCTCGAGACGCGAGTGGCCGCCCGCGAGGAGCGGCTCCTTCGCGAGGCGGAGCTCGCCGCGCGGCTGTCGCACCCGAACATCGTGACGCTCCACGACGCCGGCCGGAGCGAGCACGGGCCGTACCTCATCCTCGAGCTCCTGCGCGGGGAGACGCTCGCCGAGCGGCTGCAGGCCGGGGAGCTGCCGCTGCGTGAAGCGGTCCGGATCGCGGCGGAGGTCGCGAAGGGGGTCGCGCACGCGCACGGCCAGGGGGTCATCCACCGCGACCTCAAGCCGGCGAACGTGTTCCTCTGCGAGGACGGGCAGGTGAAGGTCCTCGACCTCGGGCTCGCGCACGCGTTCGGCCAGCGCAAGGTGGACGGAGGGACGGTCGAGTACATGGCGCCCGAGCAGCGCCGGGGCGCCCCGGAGGACGAGCGGACCGACGTGTTCGCGCTGGGTGCGATCCTCCACCGCCTGCTGGCCGGCTCGCCGGCCCGCGGGGAGGGGAGGGCGCGCGTCGCGGCGCTCGAGGTGCCGGACGCGCCCGCGCTCGGCGAGCTCGTGGGGCGGATGCTCGAGGTGGATCCCGTGAAGCGCCCGCGCGACCTGGGCGAGGTGCTCGGGGCGCTCACCGTCCTCCAGCGCGACCTCGAGCGACCGGAGCGAGCCGACGCCCCCGCGGCCCGCGCCCGGCCGCGTCGCCGGCTCGCCCGGGTGCGCCGCCGGCGCGCCGGGCGCGCCGGCGCGCTCGTCCTCGCCTCGGCGATCGCCGCGGTCGCCGTCGTCGCGGCCGTCGCGGCGTCGCCCGCCGTCCGCGAGCACCTCCCGGGCTTCGCGCGCCGCCCGGCGCTCCCCGACGAGAAGCTGGTCGCGGTGCTGCCGTTCCGTCAGGTGGGAGGGAGCCGCTCGGACGAGGCGTTCTCGGCCGGCCTCGTCGAGCTCGTCACGAACAAGCTGCGCCAGCTCGAGCAGCTCCGCAGCTCGCTGCGCGTCGTCTCCCCGAGCGACGTGCTGAAGGAGAAGGTGGCGAGCGCGAAGGAGGCGCGGTCCGCCTTCGGCGCGACCCTCGCCGTCACGGGGAGCGTCCACTGGGATCGCGATCGGGTCGCCGTGGCCGCGGACCTCGTGGACGCGAGGACGCTGCTCGTGGTCGCCGCGCGCGACGTGGAGGCGCCGAGGGCGGACGCCGCCGCGCTGCAGCGGGCGCTCGTCGAGCGCGTGGCCGAGATGCTCGAGATCGAGCTCGGGCCCGAGGCGGGGCGGAGCGCGTTCGCTGATCCGCCGCCCGCGCCGGGCGCCTACGAGTTCTACCTGGAGGGGAGGGGCTACCTGCAGCGGTACGACCGCGCCGAGAACCTCGACAGCGCGGTGGCCGTGTTCGACCAGGCCCTGGCGCGCGATCCCGCGTACGCCCTCGCCCACGCCGGCAAGGCGGAGGCCTTCCTCCGCCGGTACGATCTCACGAAGGACGCACGCTTCCTCGAGCAGGCGCGGGCCAGCGGCCGGCGCGCGATCGAGCTCGACGAGCGGCTCGCCCCCGTGCAGCTGACGATGGGGCTCGTCCACGCGGCCTCCGGCGACCACGCGAGCGCGATCCGGAGCTTCGAGCGCGCGCTCGAGCTCGAGCCCGCGAGCGCCGACGCTTACCGCGAGCTGGCGCGGGCCTACGACGCCGCGGGGCGGACGCAGGAGGCGGAGGCGACCTACCGGCGCGCCATCCAGCTCCGGCCCAGCTCCTGGGCCGCGTACAAGGACCTCGGCGTCTTCTACAACCGGCACGAGCGGCTCACCGAGGCGCTGCCGCTGTTCCAGCGCGTCGTCCAGCTCACGCCCGACAACTACGCGGGCTACGCGAACCTCGGCGGCCTCTACCTGCGCCTCGGGCTGCACGACGAGGCCGCGGCCGCGCTCGAGAGGTCCCTCTCGCTCCGCCCCACCGCGCAGGCGCACGCGAACCTCGGCGCGGTCTACTTCTACGAAGGACGGTTCCGGGACGCCGTGCCCGCGTACCGCGAGGCGGTCCGGCTCGGCCGGAGCGACGCGCGCGTGTGGGGCGCCCTGGCCGACTCCGAGCGCTGGTCGGGGCTCGCCGAGGACGCCGCGCGCGACTACCGGCAGGCGATCGCGCTCCTGGAGAAGGAGCTCGCAGTCGATCCGCGCAGCGCCGAGCCCTGGTCGAGGCTCGCCATCCACGAGGCCGCGCTCGGCGAGCGGGACAAGGCGGCGGCGAGCATCGGGAAGGCGCTGCGGCTCGCTCCCGGCGACGGGCTCGTGCTCTTCCGGTCCGCCCTCGTGAAGGCCGACGCGGGCGACACCGAGCGCGCGCTCGACGCCGTGCGCGCCGCGCTCGAGGCCGGCTACCCGCGGGAGTTCATCCGGAACGCGCCGCCGCTCGCGCTGCTCGGACGGGATCCGCGCTTCCGGGCGCTCGTCGATCGCAAGGAGCCGGCGGTGTCGAACCCGAAGTGACCGTCAAGGAGAGAGCAGATGCCCGACGCCAAGAAGAAGCAGGTGGAACCGAGCGCCTTCGTGAACATCATCGTGCACGACGACACCCTCACCGTCAGCCCCACGATCGTCAGGGCCGCGGCGGGCGAGGTCGTCCAGTGGCAGGCGCCGGGAGCGGACTCGTTCGTGCTCGTCTTCAGGGACGGCGCAGCGCTCGCCGGGCGGAACGAGCGTGACGAGGAATACGGCAGCGGCGTGGAGGTGAGCTCCCTCCCCGGGGACTTCGTCGTCGACGACAAGGCGAAGGCGCTGTTCGCGGTCGCCCGCTGGGGAGCGTCCGGCCCCATCGCGCGCGCCACCCTCCGCGACCTGAAGGGCGTCCACACGTACCAGCTCGCGATCCGCAAGGGCGACAAGCTCTACCTGGACGTGGGCTGCCCGGAGGTCATCATCCAGTAGGGCGTCGCGCTCGCTCGCCTCGCCCGGCGCCGACTGCTGCCTGAGATCACCTCCGCGCGAACTTCAGGTGGACCACGCCCGGCGCGGCCACCGTGCGCACGAGCTCGAGGCCGCGCAGGTCGTCGCCGACGCCGTCGAATAGCCGCTCGCCCGAGCCCAGCAGCGCGGGCACGAGGTGGAGCTCCATCTCGTCGACGAGGCCCGCGGCGAGATACTGCCGGGCCACGCTCGCGCCCCCCGCGAGCGACACGTCCCTTCCCCCCGCGGCGCGCCGGGCCTGCTCGAGCGCGGAGTCGGGGCCGTCGGTGACGAACGTGAAGGTCGTCCCGCCCTCGAGGACGAGCGGCTCTCTCGCGTGATGGGTGAGCACGAAGACGGGGTGGTGGAAGGGTGGATTGGCCCCCCACCAGCCGTTCCAGGGGCTCTCGGGATTCCACGGTCCGGGGTGGCCCCCGAACATGTTCCGCCCCATCACCGTGGCGCCGATGTTCACGAGAGACTCCTCGACGACGGGGGTGCTCTCGTTCACCTCTCCACCCTGGAGGCCATGCGGCGCGCGCCAGACGGCGAGCGGGAGCGCCCACTGGTGCAGGCGCATGCCACCCTCGCCGAGCGGGTTCTCCACGCTCTGACGCGGACCGGCCACGAAGCCGTCCAGGGACATCGAGATCCTGAAGCGCAGCTTGGACATCGAGGACTCCAGCGCCGCGCGTGACGCGCGACGGCGCCCGGCGGCGGATCGGAACCGGGTTCCTGCGTGCGCCGCGGGCTAGTCGCCCCCGAGCTCGCAGCCGGTGCAGAGAAAGACAGGCTCGGTGTCGTCGGCGCCAGGCTGGACGCGCTCGAGCGCCGCCTCGCGGCTCAAGGCCTTGCCACACCGGTCGCACTCGGGAAAGTCGTCCGCGCTCGAGCCGGGGCGGGAGAGGTACCTCGAAGCGGTGTCGGCATGGGGTTCCGTCGCGGAGTTCATGAGACATGGATGTCCGCTGCGGCACGCCGCCGCAACGCTCGGCTGGGCCGTGCCTCCGAGCGGCGGAACGCCTCCCGCGGGGTGCTTGCCGGCGCAGCGCCGCAGCGCCGGTCTCGCCTCTGACGTGGACGCGTGTGCTCCACGAGACCGTCGGGAGCGCGAGATCGTCCGGCCCGGACCGTTTGACATGCTCGTACGCACCGTGTAGTCCGAAACGCACCGATGGGGGCGCTCTATCGCACGCATGCGTGCAGGATCGTCGCCGTGGCGACGCTCCTCCTGTGCGCGACCGCCGCGGCAGACGAGGGCGCCGTCGCGGAGCTGCCAGCGTTCACGTTTCGTGGAAGGCTCGAGTGGGTGACCGCGGTCGGCGGATCGTCTCCCCGCGACACGGATCAGAATCCGCGGAACGTCCTCGGCGCGCCGCAGGCGGCGGGCGGGTCGGAGCTGCGTCCGGACCTGCGGGTCGAGCACGGGTCGATCCTCCAGCTCTTCGCCCGGCCGCGCCTGCGCGTGCAGGTGACGAAGTCCCGCGCCGCGAGCGAGTGGCAGGCCGAAGAGCGCGAGGCCTCCGCGGAGTGGCTCGAGCTGTACGGTGCCTGGCGCGTCTCCGATCGGCTCGCGCTCGCCTACGGGCTCCAGAACTTCCAGTGGGGCCCCGCGGAGCTCGCGAGCCCGTCGAACCGGATCTTCCACGAGACGGGGTTCCTGCGCGATCCGCTCTACACGGTGCGTGGGAAGCACCTCGCGCGCGTGAACGTCTCGCTCGGGTCCGCGTGGAGCGCCGTCGTCCTCGCCGAGATCGAGCCGAACGGCGCCGAGCCGTTCGTCGCGCGGGAGCCGTTCGAGCCGAAGGCGCAGGCCAAGGCCGAGTGGTCGGCGCCCGATGGCGGCGGCTACCTCGGGGTCACCGGAGGCGCCGGCGAGAGCTCGCGCGGCTGGTTCGGCGAGTACGGAGCCGTCTCGCTGACCGACGGGCTCTCGATCTACGCCGACGCGGTCCACCAGTCCGGCTCGCGCGCCTGGTATCCCGTGGACGGCGCCGGGACCGTCTCGTTCCGGCAAACCGGGACGGGCCGCGGCCTCCGCACGCTCGCGCTCGGGGGCGTCCGCTACACGTTCGCGGGTGGGGCCGACCTCCGGCTCGAGTACGTGTTCGACGAGGCGGGCTGGACCGAGGCGCAGCTGGCCCTCGGGGCACGCGCGGTGTCCTTCGCGAGCGGCGCGCCCGCGCCCGAGAGCCTCGCGGCCTGGCTCGAGCCCGGCTTCGAGATCGTCGGCCGGCAGCACGCGTACGCCTCGCTCCGCCTGCCGGACCTGCCGCCCGCGAAGAGGACGTCGCTCCAGCTTCGCTATCTCGCCGCGCTCGAGGACGGCTCCGGCGCGGCGTTCGCGACCGCGAGCTTCGACGCGACGGACTCGCTCGTCCTCTTCGCCTCGGCCATGGGGACGCACGGCACGTACCGCGGCGCGCTGTCGAGGCTCCTGCGTGCGACCGCGGTCGCCGGCGCGGTCGTGAGCTGGTGACGGAGGGAGGAATGGCAATGTCGCAGGCGCTCATCCGGCTCGAGGACGTGCATCGCATCTACCGCCTCGGCGAGACGGAGGTGCCCGCGCTGCGCGGCATCACGCTCGAGCTGCACGCGGGCGAGTTCACCGCGCTCGTGGGGCCGTCCGGCTCCGGCAAGTCCACGCTGCTGAACCTCGCCGGCTGCATCGACGAGCCGGACAGGGGCCGCGTGCTCGTCGAGGGCGTGGACGCCGCGACGCTCGCCGACGACGCGCGGAGCAGGCTCCGCAACCGGAAGATCGGGTTCATCTTCCAGTCGTTCAACCTCGTCCCGGTGCTCGACGTGTACGAGAACGTGGAGCTGCCGCTCCTAGTCCACTCGCACCTCTCGAAGGTCGAGCGACGCGAGCGCGTCCACCGCGCCATCGACGACGTCGGGCTCCACGACTACGCGCGGCATCCGCCCGACAAGCTCTCCGGCGGGCAGCGCCAGCGCGTCGCCATCGCGCGCGCGCTCGTGACGCAGCCGATCCTCGTCCTCGCGGACGAGCCCACCGCGAACCTGGACTCGGAGACCGCCCGGCGAATCGTGGACCTCATGGTGGAGCTGAACCAGAAGCGGAACGTCACGTTTCTCTTCTCCACCCACGACGAGAAGCTCATGGCACGCGTCGGCCGGCACGTGCGCATCCGCGACGGGCGCCTCGACGGCGCCGCCTCCGGAGCGGCGGCGTGACCGGCGGGTGGAAGCTGGCGCTCCGGAACCTCTCCCGGAACCGCCGGCGGAACCTCGTCACCGGCGCGGCCATCGCCCTCGGGTACGCGGGCCTCGTCCTCCTCGGCGGGTACGCGAACGGGAACGAGGGGCTCATCCGCCTCTCCTCCGTGTACCTCCAGCACTCCGGCCACCTGGCCGTCTATGCGCGCGGCGGGCTCGGCAAGGCGCAGACGAAGCCGGCGGCCTACACCCTCGACGCCGCGGCGCAGGAGGAGATCCTCGCGGCGCTGCGCGCCGATCCGCGCGTCGAGTTCTGTGGGCGCTACCTCCTGGGCACCGGCATCGCCGGCAACGGGTGCAAGACGTTCCCGTTTCGCGGCCTCGGGATCGAGCTCGACGTGGAGCGCCGGATCCTCTCGCACCCCCAGCTCGAGCCGCTCCGGGACGTCGCGCGCCCGCGCGCCGGCCGCCCGCTGCCCGACGCCGCCGGCGAGGAGAGCCCCGTCGCGCTCTCGGTCGGCCTCGGGGGCGCGCGACTCGGGAAAGCGGCCGTGACCGGAAGGGAGGCGGCGGTCGCGCCTGGCGCCCTGGAGTGCGAGGCGCCCGACGTGAAGGCGAGGATCGCGGCGGATCCGTGGGTCCAGCTCGCGGTCCAGACGCACGAGGGGAGCTTCGGGGCGATGGACGCGCGGCTCGTGTCCCTCTTCCAGGCGGGGACGGTGGACGGCGACCAGGCCGGCCTCGTCGCCGGGCTCGATCTCTTCCAGCGCCTGTACGACACCGACCGCGTGACCTACGTGGCCGCCTATCTCCATGATCACCGGGACACGGCTGCGGTGGCGAGGGACCTGTCGCAGAAGCTCGCGGCCGCGGGGCTCGAGGTCTCCATCTACCCGTACGACGACCCGAAGGCGAACCCGTACTACGTGGGCACGATGGAGACGATCGGCGCCGTCGTCACCTTCATCGGGCTCCTCCTCGCGAACGTCGTGGCGCTCTCCGTCCTCAATGCGATGACGCTCGCCGTGCTCGAGCGGACGCGCGAGATCGGGACGCTCCGCTCGCTCGGGTTCACGCGGCGTCAGCTCCTGGGCGTGTTCCTCCGCGAGGCGGCGACGCTCGCGGGGCTGTCCATCGCCGCCGGGCTCTTGCTCGCGCTCGCGGTCTCCGCGGGGGTGCGCGCCGCGAAGGTGCGGTTCCAGCCGCCCGGAGTGGGCGGAACGATCCCGCTCGTGATCGCGCCGAGCGCCGGCATGTGGGTGGGGGCGGCGGCGCTCCTCCTCGTCCTCGCGCTCGGGGCGACGTGGGTCGCGGTGCGTCGTCGCGTCCGCGAGCGGGTGGCGAAGCTCATCGTGGAGGTGGCGGCATGAACGCGGTGCTCCTCGTCGGTTCGCTCCTCCTCGCGGGCGCCGCGGCGGCGCCGGACGCCGAGACGCTGCTCAGGGACTCCGACCGCGCCCGCGGGGGCCTCGAGCGCGGCGTCACGTGGACGGTCGCGGTGGTGGCCACCGACGAGGGCTCGGTCTCGAAGAGCAGCTGGCTCATCCGCGCGCGAGGGAACGACGGCCTCGCCGAGGCGCTCGGGCCCCCCCGCCGCAAGGGCGAGGTGATCCTCTTCAACAACCGGTCGATCTGGTGGGTGAAGCCGGGGCTCCGCCGCCCCATCTCGATCTCCGCCCGGCAGCGGCTCCAGGGCGAGGCCGCGAACGGCGACATCTCGAGCACGAACTACGCGCGCGACTACGAGGGGACGATCGCCGGCGAGGAGGACGTTGACGGCGAGCCCTCCTGGCGGCTCGACCTGAAGGCCCGCTCCAAGGACGTCACCTACGACCGGATCCGCTACTGGATCTCGAAGAAGCGCCGCCTCGGGGTGAAGGCGGAGTTCCTCACGGTGGGGGGCGACGTGTTCAAGGCGGCGACGTTCGAGTACGGGAACCGGGTGCGGCTGGCCGGCGGCGAGGAGATCGACTTCGTCTCGCGCATGATCATCCGCGACGCCATGGGCGCGGGGAACGTGACGGTGCTCGAGTTCCAGGCGCCGCGCGCCGAGACGCACGCCGCGAGCGTGTTCAACGTGAACAACGTCGTGAGGTGATCGTGCGCTCCTCGCCCCCGCTCCTCCGGATCGCCTGGCGCAACGTCCGGCGCAACGCGCGGCACAGCCTCGGCTCGATGCTCGCCATCGCGGTGGGGTTCGTCGCGATCTCGCTGTTCGACGGGTACATGACCTTCCTCGGCGAGAACAGCGCGAACATGTTCGCCGAGATGTTCATGCTGGGCGACCTCATGATCGAGCCCGCCGGCGCGAGCGACGTCGACCAGGGCACGGCGGGGATGGTCCTGCTCGGCGAGCGCGAGCGCGCGTTCCTCGACGGGTTCCTCGCGGACCGGTCGGGCGAGGTCGAGGCGCGGATGCGCTTGCTCTATGCCTGGGGGGTCGCGAGCGCCGGGAAGGCGAGCGCGCCGTTCGTCGCCTTCGCCTTCGATCCCCTGGAAGGCGCGAGGCTCCGGCGGCGCTTCGCCTGGAACGCCGTCGCCGGAAGGCCTCTCCAGCTCGCGCCCGAGAGCTCCGTCGTCCTCGGGATGGGGCTCGGGAGCCTCCTCGACTGCGAGCCGGCGGGCCACGCGGCGGCGCGGCGGCGCGACGGCACGCTCATCCCCGAGGAGCGCCCCCTCGCCTGCCGGCGGCCGCGCGTCCAGCTCGTCGCGAGCACCGCGTCGGGTCAGCTCAACGTCGTCGAGCCGGAGGTCGTCGGCCTCATCGACGGCGGCACCACGGACCTCGACGCGAAGCTCGCGAACATGCCGCTCTCGCTCGCGCAGAAGCTCCTCGATACGAAGGGCCTCTCGATGTACCTGCTCCTCCTGCGCGATCCGAGCCGCGCCTCCGCGTTCGGGCGCGAGCTCGAGCGGGCGGCGGCGGCGAAGGGGCTGGCGCTCCACGCGGTGCCCTGGCGCGAGCACACGGCGGGCGTGGAGCACATGCGCGGGATGAAGGTGCTCGGCGTCTTCCGCTCCCTGATGGCGTTCGTCGTCGTGCTCATCGCGGGCATGACGGTCCTCACCACGATGGCGAAGGCGGTGAGCGAGCGGACGCGCGAGATCGGGACGCTCCGCAGCCTCGGGTTCCTGCGGCGGCAGATCGTGGCCCTCTTCGCCCTGGAGGCGGCCCTCCTCGCCGTCGTGGCCTCGGCCATCGGCCTCGTCGCGACGCTGGCGCTCGCCGCCGCGACGAACGCCGCGGGGATCACCTACGACGCTGGCCTGCTCGCCCAGCCCATCGCGCTGGGGGTCCGGTACCTCCCGCGCACCTGGTCCGCCGCGGCCGTCTTCCTCTCGACCGTGGCCGCTGCCGCCGCGGTCCTGCCCGCGCGCCGGGCCGCGCGGGCCCGGATCCCGGACGCGCTCTCGCACACGTGAGGAGCGGCGCTCGCTCGGGGGCGTCGACCGAGAACCGGCGCGCTCGTGGCCCCGGCACGTCGCCGCACGGTGCGCGGCGTCGCGCATCGGTGCTCGGGGCGTCACGCGGTCGCGGCCGTTCGGAGCCGCCCGCCCGGGTCCGGACGGTGGGTGAGGAGCGGCGCTACGATGCGGGCGGAGGTTCGCGATTCGCGAACACGACCCAGCCCGGCCAGCCGGCCTTGCGCTCCTCCGCCGGATCGCGGGGCGCGGCCCGGCGGCGAAGGCGCGTGCGACGGTCGAGCTGCGCCGGGCCGTCGACGGATCGCTGCGCGTTCGCCTCGCCGGGCCCTGGCATATCGCGGAGGGCCTGCCGCGCGCGGAGGACGTGGGGCGCGAGCTGGACCGCGCGCCCGCACCGAGCGTCACGATCGATGGGCAGGGGCTCGCCGCGTGGGACAGCGCCCTCGTGGTGTTCGTCGGCGCCGTGCTCGAGGGCTGCCGCGCCCGCGGCACGCCGGTGGACACCAGCGGGCTCCCGCCCGAGGTCGGCCGGCTCCTCGGGATCGCGCAGGAGTCCGCCGCCCCCGCCGAGCGGGCGGCGCCGGGGCCCGGCGGGATCGAGGGCGTGGGGGTGCGGGCCCTGAAGCGGCACGTGAAGCTGCTCGACGCGGTCGCCTTCGTCGGCGACACCGCGCTCGCGCTCGGGAGGTTCGCGGGCGGGCGCGCCCGCTACCGCTCCCAGGACCTGTGGCTCGTCGTCCAGCAATCCGGCGCCGAGGCGCTCCCCATCGTCGCGCTCGTGAACTTCCTCGTGGGGATCATCCTCGCCTTCGTCGGGATCACGCAGCTCCGGTTCTTCGGCGCGGAGACCTACGTCGCCGACATCGTCGGGATCGCCGTCGTCCGCGACATGGCCGCCCTCATCACCGGCGTGACGCTGTCGGGGCGGAGCGGCGGCGCGTTCGCCGCGCAGATCGCCACGATGAAGGTGACGCAGGAGGTGGACGCGCTGCGGACGTTCGGCATCTCGCCGACCGAGTTCCTGGTCGTCCCCCGCGTCCTCGCCCTCACGGCGATGACGCCGCTCCTGACGCTCTTCGCGGACGCGACCGGCATCCTCGGAGGCGCCGTGGTGGCCACGACGATGCTGCACCAGCCCTTCGCCGGCTACGTGCGGCAGACGGCGCTCGCCGTCACGGCGGGGGATCTCCTGGGCGGGCTCGTCAAGGGCGCGACGTACGGGCTCCTCATCGCGCTCACGGCCACGCTCCGGGGCATGCAAGCGGAGCGCAGCGCGGCCCGCGTCGGCGACGCGGCGACGGAGGCGGTCGTGACGGGCGTCGTCTCGATCATCGCCGCCTGCGGCGTCTACCAGTACGTGTTCTTCCTGCTCGGGTGGTGATCGTGGGCGACGAGGTCATCAGCGTACACGAGCTCACGATGGGGTTCGGGGACCGCGTGGTCATCCGCGATCTCGGCTTCACGGTGCGGCGCGGCGAGATCTTCGTGGTGATGGGCGCGAGCGGCTGCGGGAAGACCACGCTGCTCCGCCACCTCCTCGGCCTCCAGGAGCCCGCCGGCGGCGAGGTCCGCTACGGCGGCGAGAGCTTCACGAGCGCGCCCCCGGAGGTGCGGGAGCGCATGCTCCGGCGCGTCGGCGTCCTGTTCCAGGGGAGCGCGCTCTGGACGTCCATGACGCTCGCCGAGAACGTCGCGCTGCCGCTCGAGCAGTTCACCTCGCTCCGCGCCGCGGCCATCCGCGCCGTCGTGCGGCTCAAGCTCTCGCTCGTCGGCCTGCGCGGCTTCGAGGACTACTACCCGTGGGAGCTGTCGGGAGGGATGCAGAAGCGCGCCGGCCTGGCCCGCGCCATCTCGCTCGACCCCGAGATCCTGCTCATCGACGAGCCCTCGGCGAGCCTCGACCCGCCCACCGCGCGCCGGCTCGACGCGCTCATCCTGCAGCTTCGCGACGCGCTCGGCACGACCGCGGTCATCGTCACCCATGACGTCGCGACGATCCTGGGGGTCGGGACGCGGGCGCTGTTCCTCGACGGCGAGGCCCGGCGCGCGATCGCGGAAGGACCTCCTTCCGAGCTGCGCGCGCAGGGGCCGGCGCCGGTCCGCGCGTTCTTCGCCGGGAGCGTGGCCAGTCCGTGAAGGAGGTCTCATGCCGCGGAGGTTGGATCCGAAGTTGGTCGGCGCGTTCGTCATCGCCGCCGTCGCGCTCGGGGTCGTCGCGGCGGTCTACCTCGGCGCCGGCCGCATCCTGCAGGCCCGGGTCCGGTTCGTGGTGGTCTTCTCCGAGGACCTCGCCGGGCTGGAGGTGGACGCGCCGGTGAAGTTCCGGGGCGTCCCGGTGGGGCGCGTCACGAGCATCCACCTCTCGATGGGGTCCGCCACCGAGCCGCTGCGGGAGCTGCGCATGCCGGTCGTGATCGAGCTCAACCAGACGAGGATCCGCGAGATGGGCGGGGAGATCGACCTCTCGGACCCGCGGGCGGTGCGCACCCTCGTCGACCACGGCCTCCGCGCGCGGCTCGCGCTCGAGAGCTACCTCTCGAACCGTCGCTACGTCACCCTCGACATCCTGCCCGACGCGCCGCCCGCGAAGCCGTCACCGCTCCGGCTCCCGTACCCGGAGATCCCGGTCTACTCGGAGCCCGGCCTGGCCGCGCTCCAGGCGGACGCCTCGAAGCTCCTCACCAAGCTCCAGTCCCTCGATCTCGACGGCCTCGTCGCCGATCTTCGCGCCGCCGCGCGCTCGTTCGAGCGGACCGCCGGCGGCGTGGACGCCGCCGTCGCCCGGCTGCCGGGCACGCTGCGTGCGGCGGACGCCGCGATCGCCTCGGTGGGGAGCGCGGCCCGCGCCGTCGACGCGTCCGTGACGCCGCTCGCCGCGGACACGCGCGCCGCGGTGGTCCAGCTCCGCACGACGCTCGAGCACGCGGAGTCCGCGGTCCGGCACGTGGACGAGCTCCTCGACCCCGCCTCGCCGCTCGCCTGGCAGCTCACGCGCACGCTCGCCGAGCTCCAGAGCACGAGCCGGTCGCTGCGCAACCTCGCGGAGCGGCTCGATCGCGATCCGAGCGCGCTCCTCCGCGGCCGCGCGGAGGACGGGCGATGAGCCGCGCGAACGCGCTCGTGGCGCCGCTCGCGCTGCTCGCGGCGTGCCTCTCGCTCGGCCCGCGACCCGAGCGGACCCGCTACTACCTCCTCGAGGCCGAGGCGACCTCACCTTCCGCGAGCCGCCCCGCGCTGCCCGTGCTCGGCGTCGGGCCGGTGCGCCTCCCCGCCTACCTCGACCGGCCGGAGCTCGTGACGCGCGCCGGTCCCGCGCGCGTGGAGGTGGCGAGCGTCGATCGCTGGGCCGCGCCGCTCGACGTCCTCTTCACGCGCGTGCTCGCCGAGGACCTGCGGGTGGCCGTCCCGGCCAGCGAGGTGCTCGGGTGGCCGTGGGCCGTGAGCGCCGCGCCGGAGTGGTCGGTCTCCGTGGACGTGCTGCGGTTCGACGGCGAGCCGGACGGCACCGCCGTCCTCGAGGCGCGGTGGGTCGTGCGCCGGGGTGGCGCGGTCGCGAGCCAAGGAGTGACGACCGCGCGCGAGCGCGGCGCCGGAGCGGAGGTCGCGGCGACGGTCGCGGCGCTGAGCCGGACGATCGGAACGCTCTCCCGGGACGTCGCCGCGGCGCTCGAGGCGAGGTCGGGGACGACGTCGAGGTGATCCCAACGGGAGGCGCTCGTGCGCCTCCATGGCGACGACGAGGTCCTCCTCGAGGGACGTCTCCCCGGCGAGCGCCGGTGCTATGGTCCGCCGCTCACGAGGAGACCGCTCATGCCGGACGAGGCCAAGCTGGCGAGGACCGTCGCCACCGCCATCCTGGGGATCGACACGCTGTGGGGAGGCGACGTGATGAGCCCCTCCGGCACTGGCCGCTACATCGCGGACTCCTGGTTCTCCGACGAGCCGCTCCCGCAGGCGTACACGCACGCGGCCGCGGCGCGGCTGCGGGAGACGGGCGGCGTCGCCGCGCCGGCGCCGGACGCGGCCGCCCTCGACGCCTACCTCGCGGCGGTGGACGTGCCGGGCGCGATCGACGCGCTGGCCGCCGACGCCCGCGCCCTGGGCGGCCTGCGCGGCGCCTTCCTCGCGGGGCAGGCCGAGTCGCTCCGCGTGATGTGGGAGCTCGTGGAGGAGCTGCGCGGGCGCGGGCCGAAGGTGCCCTACGAGCGGTGCGTGGTCGCCTCCACCGGGAAGCCTCCCGAGCCGTCGCGGCCGGAGACGAAGCGGCAGCTCCTCGCGGAGCTGCTCGGCGTGGCCGCCCGGCCGGAGCCGCTCCTCGCGGCCGTCGACTCCTGGCGTGCCGAGCGGCTCGTCCCCCGCAAGGCAATCAAGCTCCTCGCCGACGGCTTCATCGCAGAGCTCGAGGAGGGCACCCGCCGGCACGTGGTGCCGTACCTCCCGCCCTCGCTCCACGCCGTGCCGCGCGCGAACATCGAGTTCCTGCCCATCGAGAACGCCTGGTTCTCGGGCTCGATGAACTACGTCGGAAGGGCGCGCGACGCGCGAGGCGCGCCGCTCTACGAGGCGACCTACGAGATCAACGCCGCGCTCGAGATCTCGGTCCCGGAGTTCCTGGACCTCGTCTCGCACGAGGTGGTCCCCGGCCACGTGACGAACTTCGCGCTCGCCCAGGCCCTCTACGTCCAGGGGAAGCTCGGCTTCGAGGGCACCGTGCTGACGATGAACACGCGGGGCGCCGCGCTGTCCGAGGGGCTCGCCAACAACGCCGTCCTGATGGCGTTCGGCGTCAAGGAGGTCGCGGAGCTGCCCGACCGCGATCTGCGGATCGGCACGCTCCTCGCGCTCCTCCAGGACGACGCCAAGAACCAGTCGTCCTGGCTCACCTGGGAGGAGAACCGTCCGCAGGACGAGGTCGCCCGGGTGCTCCGGGGCGAGTACCTGTGCTCCGAGGAGCGCGCCGGAAAGCTCTCCGGCGCCTGGGGTCGCCACCCGCTCAACGGGCGCATGTACCTGCCGGCGTACCGGGCCGGCACGGAGAAGGTGGCCGAGCTCCGGCGCCGCCACCCTCCGGAGCGGATCATCCCCGCGCTCTACCAGGTGCTCGGCCTCGTGGACGTCGTCACGATCGATCGCGTGCTGTGAGGCCGTCGCCGGCGGGGTGAGCTCGGGCAAAGGGCGCCCCGCGCCGGCGAGGCGCCCTGTCCTCCAGGCCGCGCGGCCCGGCACGCGCAAGCGAGGCGCCGACCGGTCCCTTTCGGGGCCCGAAGGGTCCTGGGGTATCCTCGCGCCGAATGAGCTCGAGCTTGTCGCCCGTGTGGCGGGACTACCGGGCGCGCCGCCGGGTGCTCGCCGCCGCGATCGTGGGTTTCGCGCCGGTGCTGGGATGGGCGACGAGGCTGTTGCCGGAGCTCACCGGCAGCGCCACGCCGGGGCACGTCCTCCTCGCCGCCTGGATCACGGCCTCCGCCGGCGCGGCGATAAGGTTCGCCTCGTTCCGCTGCCCTTTCTGCGGATGCCACTTCCACTGGACGATCTGGGTGGCGAACCCGTTCTCGGACGCGTGCCTCCATTGCGGGTTTCGCAAGTGGCGCGACCCGCACGCCGCGCGCGCGTTCGCGCGACGCTGAACCCCGGACCTTCCGGGCCCGAGCCGCCTGAGCGCTCGGGCGGACGGGGCCGTCCACCTGACGCGCTCGCTCGCTCTCGGTCGGGCCTGGGGGGGGCGGCGGCTCCGCCCCGCGATGGACCGGCGCCGCAGGCGGGGTGTGGCAAAAACTGCCAGGTGACACGGCCGGCTCGGGCATCGTCGCCCGGCGTCGCCCGCGCGTACAGTCACGGGCGCGTCCACACCCGATCTACCGAGGTGCGTCCATGATGAGCCCGTCACGGCCCTTCCTCGAAGCGCGAGACTTCCTCCTCGCCCACCGGACCGACTACGAGCAGGCCTACCGGGACTTCCGGTGGCCGAAGCTCGTTCAGTTCAACTGGGCGCTCGACTATTTCGACGAGCTGGCGAAGGGGAACGACCGCCCGGCGCTGTGGATCGTCGACGAGGGCGGCAAGGAGGTGAAGCTCTCCTTCGCCGAGCTCTCCCGGCGCTCGGGTCAGGTCGCGAACTTCCTCCGCGCGATGGGCGTCCGCCGGGGCGACGCGGTCCTCATGATGCTCGGGAACGTCGTGCCGCTCTGGGAGGTCATGCTCGCCTGCATGAAGCTCGGCGCGGTGATCATCCCCGCCACGACGCTCCTCACCACCGACGACCTGAAGGACCGCTTCGAGCGCGGCAAGGTGCGCCACGTGATCGTCGGCGAGGCGGACACGTCGAAGTTCGACGCGCTGCCCGGCGACTACTCGCGCATCGTCGTGGGGCGCGAGCGCTCCGGCTGGACGAGCTACGAGAGGGCCGGCGGCGCCCTGGCGGAGTTCACGCCGGACGGCCCCACGGCGGCGGACGAGCCGCTGCTCCTCTACTTCACCTCCGGCACGACCGCGAAGCCGAAGCTCGTGCTCCACACGCACACGAGCTATCCGGTCGGTCACCTCTCGACCATGTACTGGATCGGCCTGATGCCGGGCGACGTGCACTACAACGTCAGCTCGCCGGGCTGGGCGAAGCACGCCTGGAGCAACCTCTTCGCGCCGTGGAACGCGGGCGCCACGGTGTTCATCTACAACTACGCGCGGTTCAACGCGAAGGCGATGCTCGACGTCGTCACGCGCTGCGGGGTCACCTCCCTGTGCGCCCCGCCGACCGTGTGGCGGATGCTGATCCAGGAGGACCTCGCGAGCCACCCGGTGAAGCTCCGCGAGCTCGTCGGCGCGGGCGAGCCGCTCAACCCCGAGGTGATCGAGCAGGTCAAGAAGGCCTGGGGGATCGTCATCCGCGACGGCTACGGCCAGACCGAGACCACCTGCCAGATCGGCAACTCACCCGGACAGAAGGTGAAGCCCGGGTCGATGGGCCGGCCGCTGCCGGGCTACCGGGTCGCGCTGCTCGGCGACGGGGAGCAGCCCGCGCGCGAGGGCGAGATCTGCCTCTCGCTGGAGGAGCGCCCGGTCGGGCTCATGACGGGCTACAAGGACGACCCCGCGAAGACGGCGCACCTGCTGCGCAACGGCCACTACCACTGCGGCGACGTCGCCTCGGTGGACGACGAGGGCTACTACACCTACGTCGGCCGGATGGACGACGTGTTCAAGTCGTCCGACTACCGCATCAGCCCCTTCGAGCTCGAGAGCGCGCTCATCGAGCACGAGGCCGTGGCCGAGGCGGCGGTCGTGCCGAGCCCCGACCCGCGCCGCCTCTCCGTCCCGAAGGCGTTCGTCGTGCTGCGGGACGGCTACGAGCCGAGCCGGGAGCTGGCGCTCTCGATCTTCCAGCACATCCGCAAGGTGCTCGCCCCCTACAAGCGCGTCCGCCGGCTCGAGATCGCGGACCTCCCGAAGACCATCTCCGGCAAGATCCGCCGCACCGAGCTCTCCCGCCTCGAGAAGCAGCGGCACGAGTCGCCCGACGCTCGCGGCGAGCGCGAGTTCTTCGAGGAAGACTTCCCCGAGCTGAAGGCGAACCCGTGACCATCGCGACCGGCGAGCTCACGCCCGTCACCGAGGATCGGCCGAAGCACAAGGTCCGCATCGTCACCGCCGCGGCGCTGTTCGACGGCCACGACGCCGCCATCAACATCGTGCGGCGGATCCTCATGGACCGGGGGGCCGAGGTCATCCACCTCGGCCACAACCGCTCGGTCGACGAGATCGTCACGGCGGCGCTGCAGGAGGACGCCCAGGGGATCGCCATCAGCTCGTACCAGGGCGGCCACCTCGAGTTCTTCAAGTACGTGGTGGACTCGCTGCGGCAGCGCGGCGGCGAGGACATCCAGGTGTTCGGCGGCGGCGGCGGCGTCATCGTGCCCGCCGAGATCCGGGAGCTGCACGCGTACGGCGTCGGGCGCATCTACAGCCCCGAGGACGGCCAGCGCATGGGGCTGCCCGGGATGATCGGCGAGATCGTGAAGCGCTGCGACACGGGCCCGTCGCCGCTCGCCCCGAGGACGCTCGACGCCGTCACCGGCCACTCCGACGCCGCCTGGCGGGCCCTCGCGCGGCTCGTCACCGCCCTCGAGAACGGCGACGCGGACCCGAAGCTCGTCATGGCGCTCCACGCCCAGTCGCGCACCCGGCGCGTGCCGGTGGTCGGCGTCACCGGGACGGGCGGCGCGGGGAAGTCGAGCCTCACGGACGAGCTCATCCGGCGGCTGCGCCTCGACCAGGACGACGCGCTGCGCATCGCCGTCGTCAGCATCGACCCGTCGCGGCGGAAGAGCGGCGGCGCGCTGCTCGGCGACCGCATCCGCATGAACGCCATCGGCCCGTGGACGCACGGCCCGCGCGTCTACTTCCGGAGCCTCGCCACCCGGGACACGGGCAGCGAGGTGAGCCGGGGGCTGCCGGACGTGGTCGCCGCCGCGAAGGTCGCCGGGTTCGACCTCGTGATCGTCGAGACCCCCGGCATCGGCCAGGGCGACGCCGCGATCGCGCCGCTCGTCGACGTGCCGCTCTACGTCATGACCCCGGAGTTCGGCGCGGCGAGCCAGCTCGAGAAGATCGACATGCTCGACTTCGCCGAGCTCGTCGCCATCAACAAGTTCGACCGCCGGGGCGCGGCGGACGCCCTGCGCGACGTCTCGAAGCAGGTGCAGCGGAACCGCGGCGCGTTCGACCGCCCGCTCGACGAGATGCCGGTCTTCGGCACCATCGCGAGCCGCTTCAACGACGACGGCGTCACGGCGCTGTACCAGGCGCTCCGCCCGCGCCTGCGCGAGCTGGGCCTTCCGCTCCGCGAGGGCCGGCTGCCCGAGGTCCAGACGCGCCACAGCACGCACCAGATCCCGCTCGTGCCCAGCGGGCGGGTGCGCTACCTCGCCGAGATCGCGGACGGCGTTCGCGGCTACAAGCGCCGCGCGCGCGAGCAGGCGGCGCTCGCGCGGGAGGCGCAGCAGCTCCGCGCGGCGCAGCGCATGGTGCGCGCGGCCGATCCGGACCACCCGGCGCCCGCCGAGGCGCTCGAGCCGCTCGCGCAGGCGCGCGAGGCCCGCCTCGATCCCGGGGCGAAGAAGCTGCTCGCGTGCTGGCCCGAGCTCGTGAAGGCGTACGCGGGCGACGAGTACGTCGTGAAGGTCCGCGACCGCGAGGTGCGGACCCGGATCGTCCACACCTCCCTGTCCGGGACGAAGATCCGCAAGGTCGTCCTGCCCCGGTTCGAGGACGACGGCGACCGGCTCGCCTGGCTGATGCTGGAGAACGTGCCGGGCGCCTTCCCCTACACGGCGGGCACGTTCCCGTTCAAGCGCGAGAACGAGGATCCGACCCGCATGTTCGCGGGGGAGGGGGACGCGTTCCGGACCAACCGGCGCTTCAAGCTCGTCTCCCAGGACATGCCCGCGAAGCGGCTGTCCACCGCCTTCGACTCGGTGACGCTGTACGGCTGCGACCCGGACCCGCGCCCCGACATCTACGGGAAGATCGGGAACTCCGGCGTCTCGATCGCGACGCTCGACGACCTGAAGGTGCTGTACTCCGGGTTCGACCTCTGCGACCCCGCGACGTCCGTCAGCATGACGATCAACGGCCCGGCGCCGGCGATCCTGGCGATGTTCATGAACGCCGCCATCGACCAGCAGGTCGAGCGGTTCGCCGCCGAGCACGGGCGGGAGCCGACGGTGGCCGAGGCGGCGGCGCTCCGCGCCCGCGCGCTCTCGAGCGTGCGCGGCACGGTCCAGGCCGACATCCTCAAGGAGGATCAAGGCCAGAACACCTGCATCTTCTCCACCGAGTTCAGCCTGAAGGTGATGGGCGACATCGCCGAGTACTTCGTGCGCCACCAGGTGCGCAACTTCTACTCGGTGAGCATCAGCGGCTACCACATCGCGGAGGCGGGGGCGAACCCGATAAGCCAGCTCGCGTTCACGCTCGCGAACGGCTTCACGTTCGTCGAGGCCTACCTCGCGCGCGGCATGCACATCGACGAGTTCGCGCCGAACCTGAGCTTCTTCTTCAGCAACGGCATGGACCCGGAGTACACGGTGCTCGGCCGCGTGGCGCGCCGCATCTGGGCGGTGGCGATGCGCGACCGGTACGGCGCGAACGAGCGCAGCCAGAAGCTGAAGTACCACATCCAGACCTCGGGCCGGTCGTTGCACGCGCAGGAGATCGCCTTCAACGACATCCGCACGACGCTCCAGGCGCTCGTGGCGATCTACGACAACTGCAACTCGCTCCACACGAACGCCTACGACGAGGCGATCACCACGCCGACGGAGGAGAGCGTCCGCCGGGCGATGGCGATCCAGCTCATCATCAACCGGGAGTGGGGGCTCGCGAAGAACGAGAACCCGAACCAGGGTGCGTTCGTGATCGACGAGCTGACGGAGCTCGTGGAGGAGGCCGTGCTCGCCGAGTTCGAGCGCCTCGCGGACCGCGGGGGCGTGCTCGGCGCGATGGAGACCGGCTACCAGCGCAGCCGGATCCAGGAGGAGAGCATGCACTACGAGATGCTCAAGCACACCGGCGAGTACCCCATCGTCGGCGTGAACACCTTCCGCAACCCGCACGGCGACCCGGTCTCCGACCACATCGAGCTGGCGCGCTCGACGGAGGAGGAGAAGCGCTCCCAGCTCGACCGGCTCCGGGACTTCCACGCGCGCCACGCGGACGAGGCGCCGCTCGCGCTGCGCCGCCTCAGGCAGGCGGTCCTCGAGGGCCGCAACGTCTTCGAGGTCCTGATGGACGCGGTCCGCGTGTGCTCGCTCGGTCAGATCACGGCCGCGCTCTTCGAGGTCGGCGGGCAGTACCGGCGCAACATGTGATTGGAGGTCAGCCATGAAGGAATACACCGCACCCCTCCGCGACATGCAGTTCGTCCTGCGTGAGCTCGCCCCGATCGACGAGGTCGCCCGCCTGCCGGGCTGCGGCGAGGTGAACCTCGAGCTCGCGGAGGCGATCCTCGCCGAGGCCGGGAAGTTCGCCGCCGGGGTCCTCTCGCCCCTCAACGTCGTGGGCGACCGCGAGGGGGCGCGGGTCGTCGGCGAAGGCGAGGTCGTCACGGCCACCGGCTGGCGAGGCGCGTACCGCAGCTTCGTGGAGGGGGGCTGGAACGCCCTCTCCTGCAGCCCCGAGTACGGAGGCCAGGGGGTCCCGCGCCTCGTCTCCGCGCTCGTCGAGGAGATGTGGAACGCGGCGAACCTCTCGTTCGCGCTCTGCCCGATGCTCACGCGCGGCGCGATCGAGGCGCTCGAGCTGAAGGGCTCCGAGGAGCTGAAGGGCCGGTACCTGCCGAAGCTCACCTCGGGCGAGTGGGCCGGCACGATGGTGCTCACCGAGCCGCAGGCGGGCTCCGATCTCTCGGCGGTGCGCACCCGCGCCGTGCGGCAGCCGGACGGCAGCTACCGCCTCGAGGGGCAGAAGATCTTCATCACCTACGGCGAGCACGATCTCGCCGAGAACATCGTCCACCTGGTCCTCGCCCGGACGCCCGACGCCCCCGAGGGCGTCAAGGGCATCTCGCTGTTCGTGGTGCCGAAGTTCCTCGTGAACGCCGACGGCAGCCTCGGCGCGAGGAACGACGTCCGCTGCGTGTCGCTCGAGCACAAGCTCGGCATCCACGCGAGCCCCACCGCCGTCCTCGCCTTCGGCGACAAGGACGGCGCGGTCGGGTGGCTCGTCGGCGAGGAGAACCGCGGCCTCGAGTACATGTTCATCACCATGAACGCGGCCCGGTTCTCGGTGGGCCTGGAGGGCGTCGGCATCGCGGAGCGCGCCTACCAGCTCGCGCTCGCCTGCGCGCGGGAGCGCCTCCAGGGGACGGAGCTCGGCACGCGGAGCAAGGAGAAGGTGGCGATCCTCCGCCACCCGGACGTCCGCCGGATGCTCCTGCTCATGAAGTCGAGGACCGAGGCCATGCGCGCCGTCGCGTGCGTCACGGCGGCGGCGATGGACACGGCGCGCTGCCACCCCGAGGCGGAGCAGCGCGCGCGCAGCCAGGCGTTCGTCGAGCTCATGATCCCGATCGTGAAGGCCTGGAGCACCGACAACGCGATCGACATCGCGTCGCTCGGGATCCAGGTCCACGGCGGCATGGGCTTCATCGAGGAGACCGGGGCGGCGCAGCTCTTCCGCGACTCCCGGATCACCTCGATCTACGAGGGCACGAACGGCATCCAGGCCATCGACCTCGTCGGCCGGAAGGTCGCGCGCGACGGCGGCGAGACGATCCGGCTGGTGATGGCCGAGATGCGCGAGGTCGTGACGCGGCTCGAGCAGGAGAAGAGCGAGACGCTCTCCGCGATCGCGGCGCGGCTGCGCGACGGCGTCACCGCCCTGGAGCAGGCGGTGCAGTTCGTGGTCGCCACGTTCGGACCCGACGTGCGCCGCGCCGCCGCCGGCGCCGTGCCGTTCCTCGAGCTCTTCGGCACCGTCGCGGGCGGCTGGCAGATGGCCCGCGCCGCGCTCGCCGCGCACCGGCACCTCGAGGCGGGCACCGGCGAGGCCGGCTTCCTCCGTGCCAAGATCTCGACGGCCCGCTTCTACGCCGACCACGTGCTCGTGCGCGCCGGTGGGCTCGCGCGGACCGTCGTCGCCGACGCCGACGCGGTGCTCGCCCTCCCGGACGACCAGTTCTGACGGCCGTCGCTCGCTCGGGCCGAGCCCGCCGCAGGCAGCGTGCGCCGCGGCAGGGCTCGGCCCGAGCGGATGTTGCACCGGGGGGGGCGGCGGCGCGCGTGAGCGCGGGCGGGCCCGGACTCAGCCGCGGGCAGAGGCGGGCGCGGACGGCGCGTCGTCGGAGCGCGGCGCGAGCTCGGCCTGGCGCCGGCGGTACTCGCCCGGCTGCACCCCGCTCCAGCGCTTGAACGCGCGGTGGAACGCGCTCGTCTCCTGGAAGCCGAGCGTGGCGGCGATCTCGGCGACGCTCAGGCGGGTGCCGCACAGGTGATGGACGGCCGCGTCCCGCCGCAGCTCGTCCTTGATGCCCTGGTAGCTCGTCCCCTCCGCGTCGAGCCGGCGGCGGAGGGTCGTCGGCGCGACGTGGAACTCGCGCGCGACGTCCTCGAGCCGGGGCCACTCCAGCTGGCCGATGCTCCGGCGGAGCCGGCGGCGCAGGCGCGCCGTCCAGCTCTCCTCGTTCGTGTACTTGAGGAACACCGACTGCGGCGCCGTGCGCAGGAAGGTCTTCAGGCTGCTCGCGGTCTGACGGATCGGCAGCGCGAGGAGCTGCGCATCGAACCGGATGGCCGTGCGCTCCGCGTCGAACCGCAGCCGCTGCGAGTACATGACCGTGTACTCCTGGGCGTAGGGGGGACGCGGGTGCGCGAACTCCGCCGTCGTGAGCGGGATGCGCCGTCCCGCGAGCCAGCACATCAGCCCGTGGACCATGATGAGGAACGTCTCGTCCGCGAAGCGGCGGGCGGAGGCGTCCGCGATGCCGTTCGTCACGACGACGACCGCGTCCCGCCCCTCGACGCGCAGCTCGGCGCGGACGTCGTCCAGGAACACCGCGAACCCTCTCAGCATCCGCCGCAGCGCCCGCTCGAGCGTCCCGGCGTGCAGGACCGCGTGGCACAGCAGGGCGAAGCTGCCGCACTTCATCCGCCGGCGATCGAGGCCGAAGAACTCGTCGTCGAGCTCGCGGTTCACGGCGAGCCAGAGGGCGGAGAAGGACTCGGCCGGCACCCGCGCATGGGGCGTCGCGAGGAGGTCGGCGGGGATGCCGGCGGACGCGAGGACCCGCGCGCGCGCCTCGCCGGAGAGCCCGGCGACGGCGGCGCCGACGAAGTGCATCGAGACGGTGTGCTTTTGCATCGCTCTCGGGCCGGTTCGGGGGCCCTGATGGTACAGCGCCCCTGCGCCGACTGGCAAAAACCGCCAGCCGGCGCGGCGCGCCGGGCATCGCGCCCGCCGTCCGCGGCTGCGTAGAGTCGAAAGGAGCGAGGGAGGGACGGCATGCCGCTGAAGCTGCTGGTCACCGCGAAGCGCGTCGAGGATCCGGAGTCGCGGATCCAGGTCAAGCCGGACGGCACGGGGATCGTGACCGAGGGCGTGAACTACAAGCTGAACCCCTTCGACGAGATCGCCGTCGAGGAGGCGCTGCGGCTCGAGGAGCAGCACGGGGGCGAGGTCGTCGTCGTCTCCATCGGCGGGGCGCGGGCGGTGACCGAGCTCCGCGCCGCGCTCGCGATGGGGGCGGACCGCGGGATCCACGTCCGGCACGACGGCCCCCTCGACCCGGTCGTCGTGTCCGCCCTCCTCGCGAAGGTGTTCGAGCAGGAGAAGCCCGACCTCGCCATCCTGGGGAAGCAGTCCATCGACGACGACCAGAACCAGGCCGGCCAGTACCTCGCGGAGCGGCTCGGGCTGGGGCAGGCGACCTTCGCCTCCAAGCACGACAGCCTGGAGAGCGAGGCGGAGCAGAAGCGGCTGCCCGGCCTCGCCGTGTCCGCCGACGGGACGCGCGTGACCGTCGTGCGCGAGGTCGACGGGGGCGTCGAGACGCTGGAGGTCCGGCTCCCGGCGGTCGTCACGACGGACCTCAGGCTCAACAAGCCGCGGTTCGCGTCGCTCCCGGGGATCATGAAGGCGAAGAAGAAGGAGATCCGCGAGATCCCGGCCGCCTCGCTCGGCGTGGACCTCACGCCGAAGGTGGCCGTGAGGAAGCTCGCGGCGCCGCCCGCCCGCAAGGGCGGCGTGAAGGTCGCGGACGTGGACGAGCTCGTCCGGAAGCTCCGCGACGAGGCCAAGGCGGTCTAGGGGGGACTCACATGACGAACGTGCTCATCGTGGCGGAGCAGCACGCGGGACACCTCCGGAAGGCGTCCCTCCACGCGCTCTCGGCCGGGCGCGAGCTGGCGAGGCGGACCGGGGGCAGGCTCGCCGCCGCGCTCCTCGGGAGCGGCATCGACGCGGCCGCGGCGGAGCTCGCCGCGCACGGCGTCGAGGTGCACGTCGCGGACGCGGCCGTGCTCGAGCACCCCCTCGCGGAGGCGTGGGCGCCGGTCGTGGCCGACCTCGCGCGGGCGACCGGGTCGACCCTCGTCGGCGCCGCCGCCACCGCCGTCGCGAAGGACGTGCTGCCGCGCGTCGCGGCGAGGCTCGAGGCCGGCATGGCGACGGAGGTCGTCGGGTTCGGCGGAGAGGGGAGCGACCTCACGTTCCGACGGCCGATGTGGGCGGGGAACGTGCTCGCCGAGGTGGAGATCACGACGCCCGTGAAGGTGTTCACGGTGCGCCCCACGGAGTTCGCGGCGGCGCCGAGGGAAGGGCAGGGCGAGCTCCGGCGGGCGCCGGTCGCGGTCGACGCCGCGAGCCTCCGGACCCGGCACCTCGGCTTCGTGGAGGTGAAGAGCGCGCGGCCCGAGCTGACGGAGGCGCGCACGATCGTCGCGGGCGGCCGCGGCACGAAGGGCGACTTCAGGCCGGTCGAGGCGCTCGCGGACGCGCTCGGCGCCGCGGTCGGCGCGACCCGCGCCGCGGTCGACGCCGGGTGGGTGCCCAACGACTGGCAGGTCGGGCAGACCGGGAAGGTGGTCGCGCCGGAGCTCTACGTGGCGGCCGGCATCTCCGGCGCGATCCAGCACCTCGCGGGCATGAAGGGGTCGAGGGTGATCGTGGCGGTGAACAAGGACCCCGACGCGCCCATCTTCCAGATCGCGGACTACGGCCTCGTCGCCGACCTCTTCCCCGCGCTGCCGGAGCTGCAGGCGAAGCTGAGGTGATCGCTACGCGCCCGTCAGGCTCATCTCGATGAGGCAGAGGTCGGGGCTCTCGGGGTCCCGGCGGATCGAGAACCCCACCCGCGCCATCAGCTCGAGCGCGGTGGTGTTCTCGTGCAGCACCTCGCCCTCGAGGCGGAGGATCCCCCGCGCGCGCGCCGCCGCGATGAGCATCCGGAGCAGCCGCGCGCCGATCCCCTTCCCCTGCCACGCGTCGGCGACCACGATCGCGACGTGGGCGGTCTCGGGGTCCGCCTTGATGAAGCGCGCCACCGCGATCTGCGTCTCCTTCCCCTCGCGCTCGACCAGGGCGACGAGCGCGAGCTCGCGGTCGTAGTCGATCTGCGTGAACCGGATGAGCATCTCCCGGGTGAGCTCCTTCAGCGCGATCATGAAGCGGAAGTGGCGCGCGTTGTCGGAGAGGTTGCGCACGAAGCTCGCCTCCATCTCCGCGTCCTCCGGCCGGATGGGCCGCACCGAGACCGTGACGCCTCCGGGGAGCTGCCAGCGCGCGCCGACGTCCGTCGGGTACGGGTGGATCGCCATGTGCCCGTACCGCCCCGCCTCCGGGAGGGCGGGCGCGATGGAGGTCCGCGCGCCGGACGCGTAGACGTCGTCGTCCGCCACGACGAGGGGCGAGATCTCGAGCTCACGCAGCTCGGGCAGCTCGCTCACGATCGCGGACACCGCCCAGAGCGTGCGCTCGAACGCGGCGACCTCCCGCGCGGTCATCCCGCCCGCGGCGGTGAACACGGAGGCGATGCGGCTCGTCCGCACGAGGGTCTGGATGATGGCCGTGTCGAGGGGCGGGAGCGCGACGACCGCCTCGCCGGCGAGCCCGGAGGGTCCCCCCCGGCCGAAGCGGATCACCGGCCCGAAGACCGCGTCGCGGGCGACGCCGACGTACAGCTCGGTCCCGCTCACCCGCTGCCCGGCGGAGTCGCGATCGCGGATGCCGATGGCCGCGAGGAGCCGGCGCAGCTCCGCGCCGGTGAGCCGGTCGCGCCCGCGCGCGAGCGCCGCCTGCACGATCTCCCGGGCGCGGTCGAGGTGCGGGATCGCGTCGGGGGCGAGCGGGCCGGGCACCTGCCGGAGCAGGCGCTGGTTGCGCGCGTGGCTCGCGAGGAGCGCGAACCCGTCCACCGCCGCCTCCGGCGAGGAGAAGTCCGGGACGCCCGCCTCGAGGAAGCGCGCGTGGGCGCTCCGCACGAGCTCCTCGCCCATCCAGCAGGCCACGATCGGCTTCGAGCGGCCCTGGCTCGCCGCGACGACCGCGTCGGCCGCGCCCGCCGGCTGCGCGCGCGCGAGCGGGGCGAGCATGGCGAGCACCGCGTCGACGTCGGGATCGGCGAGGCAGCGCTCCACCGCGATCCGGTAGCGCGCGGGATCGGCGTCGTCGAGGAGGTCGAGCGGGTTCGAGCGGGAGCACGCCGCCGGCAGGAGCGCGTCGAGCTCCCGCCAGGTCGCGTCGGCGAGCGGCGGGACGACCACGCCGAGCTCGGCGGCGCGATCGGCGGCGAGCAGGCCGGGCCCGCGGGCGTTCGTGACGACGGCGAGCCGGTTGCCGCTCACGGGGCGCGGGGTCCCGAGGAGCCGCGCCGCGGCGAACATCTGGTCCATCGAGCCGACCCGCACGGCGCCGGCGCGCGCGAGCGCGGCGTCGAAGGCGTCGTCCGACGACGCGCCGCCCGCCCCCGCGCCGTGGCGACCCGCCTTCACCACCACGACGGGCTTGAGGCGCGCCGCGAGGCGCAGGCCGCTCAGGAATGCGCGCGCGGAGCGGATCGTCTCGAGGTAGAGGAGGACGCTCTTCGTGGCGCGGTCGAGCGCGAGGTACTCGAGCACCTCGCCGAAGTCGACGTCGAGCGCGTCCCCGAGCGACACCACCGCCGAGAACCCGACCCGGTGCGCCGCCGCCCAGTCGAGCGCGGTGGCGCAGATCGCGCCGGACTGCGAGACGAGCCCGATGGACCCGGGAGACGCGCCCCCGTTCGTGAGGGTCGCGTTGAGCCGCGCGGCCGGCCGGATGAGGCCGACGCTGTTCGGCCCGAGGAGCCGCAGACCGCCTCGCGCGGCCTCCGCGAGGAGCGCGCGGACCGCGCCCGCGTCGAGCGCCGCGCGGCCGGTCGCGCCCGACGCCGGGGGAGCGATCACGGCCCCGCCGACGCGGCGCGCCGCGCACGCGCGCACCACCTCGGGAAGCGATGCGGCGGGCGAGGCCACGATGGCGAGGTCGATCTCGCCCTCCACCTCGGCGAGCGAGGCGCAGCGCCGCACGCCGGCCGGGCACTCCGCCGGCTCGCCGATGACGTGGACCGGCCCCGCGAACCCGCCCGCGACCACGTTCCGGAGGATGCGATGGCCGGCCGACTCCTGGCCGTCGGCCCCGAACACCGCGATGGCGCGGGGAGCGAAGACACGTTCGAACGGGTGGGGGCGCACGCTCCCGCGATGCTACCTCCGACGGCGCCGCCGCGGCGGGCCAGATCTCGGGGGCGTGGCCAACACCCCTTCGAAGGCGGGCTCGCGCCCTCGACGCAGCCTGTCTCCCCGAGGTGCAAAGCGAAGCTGCGCTCCGTGCCTCGCCGGGCGAGGTGGCGGCGGGGGCCGCTCCGCGGCACACCGCCGCGGCGACTGCGCGCCCGTGGTGGCGTCGGCGCTACCGCCGCGGGGGTGGCGGACCGAAGTTGAGGACACCGCACGCGCAGTCGCCGCCCCGGCCCCGGGCGCCAGCTGCCGAGCGGGACCCGCACCCGGGAGTACCGCGCATGGCCGCCAAGCCGAGGAAGCCGTCCCCGCCGCCGAAGAAGTCCACCGCCAAGGCGTCCGCCCGCTCCACGGTGAGCGGGTCACGGCGAGGAACCTCCGCTGCCAGAGCGGACGACGCGCTCGCCGCGAAGCTGGCCGCGACCGACGCGCTCGCCGCCGCCATGCCGTTCAACGCCAACAAGAAGGCCGAGCACGGCGCCCTCGCGCGCAATCCGCCGGAGGGCGCGCACGTGCCGCCGGGGGACGTGGCCGCGACCGGCAGCACGCTCAGCGAGGCGGTCTCGTCCGCCAAGGTGGGGCGGGGCAAGCCGCAGGAGAGACTCGGCGTCAATCCAGGCAACCTGCCGCTCGACCGCGTCCGGGTGGACTCCACCGACCGGGGACTCACCACCAACCAGGGCGTTCCGATCGCCGACGACCAGAGCTCGCTCAAGGCGGGGCTGCGCGGCCCCACGCTCATGGAGGACTTCATCCTCCGCGAGAAGATCACGCACTTCGACCACGAGCGGATCCCCGAGCGCATCGTGCACGCGCGAGGCTCGGCCGCGCACGGGTTCTTCGAGTGCACCGAGGCCCTCACCGAGGTCACCCGGGCGTCGTTCCTGGCGGAGGAGGGCAAGCGCACCCCGGTCTTCGTGCGCTTCTCGACGGTCGCGGGGGAGCGCGGCTCGGCGGACCTCGCCCGCGACGTGCGCGGGTTCGCCGTGAAGTTCTACACGGACGAGGGGAACTTCGATCTGGTCGGCAACAACATGCCGGTGTTCTTCATCCAGGACGCGATCAAGTTCCCGGACTTCGTCCACGCGGTGAAGCCCGAGCCTCACCACGGCATGCCGCAGGCGGCGAGCGCGCACGACACGTTCTGGGACTTCGTGTCGCTCATGCCCGAGTCGACGCACATGCTCCTCTGGGTCATGAGCGACCGCGCGCTGCCGCGGAGCTACTCCATGATGCAGGGCTTCGGCGTGCACACGTTCCGGTTCGTCAACGCCGCGGGCGAGTCACGGTTCGTGAAGTTCCACTGGAGCCCGGTGCGCGGGACCCACTCCCTCGACTGGGACGAGTGCGTGAAGATCAACGGGGCCGATCCCGACTACCACCGCCGGGACCTGTGGGAGTCCATCGAGGCGGGGCAGTTCCCCGAGTGGCAGCTGGGCGTCCAGCTCTTCACGGAGGAGGAGGCCGCCCGGTTCTCGTTCGACGTCCTCGACCCGACCAAGATCGTCCCGGAGGAGCTCGTGCCCGTGCGCCCGGTGGGGCGGCTCGTGCTGAACCGGAACCCGGACAACTTCTTCGCCGAGACGGAGCAGGTCGCCTTCTGCGCGGCGCACGTCGTGCCCGGGATCGACTTCTCGAACGATCCCCTCCTCGCCGGCCGCATCCACTCGTACGTCGACACGCAGATCTCGCGCCTGGGCGGGCCGAACTTCCACGAGATCCCCATCAACGCCCCGGTGGCGCAGGTGCACAACGGTCAGCGCGATGGGATGCACCGGCAGGCGATCCACCGGGGGCGCGTGGCGTACGAGCCCAACTCGCTCGCCGGCGGCTGCCCGTTCCAGGTCGGCGCCGCGGCGGGCTTCACCTCGTTCCCCGATCCGACCCCGGAGGACAAGGTGCGCGGCAAGCCCGAGAAGTTCGCCGACCACTACACGCAGGCCACGCTGTTCTGGGAGAGCCAGTCCGAGATGGAGCAGGCGCACATCGTGCGGGCCTTCCGGTTCGAGCTCACGAAGGTGCAGACGCCGGCGGTGCGGGAGCGCGTGGTCGCGCAGCTCGCGAACGTGAGCGACGCGCTCGCCCGGGCGGTGGCGGACGGCCTCGGGATCGAGGTGCCGGACCCGCTGCCGCCGTCGGGGAGGGCCGCCAAGCCCGAGGTGACGAGGTCGCCGGCGCTCTCCCTCCTCGCGCGCCCCGGCCGTGGCGACGTCGCAGGCCGGAAGGTCGCCATCCTGGTCGCGCCCGGGGTAGACGGCGAGGGCGCGCTCTCCGTGCACCGCGCGCTCACGCGGGCGGGCGCGGTGCCGCGGGTGGTGGCGGCCCGGCTCGGGCCGGTGGAGAGCGCCACGGGCGACGCGCTCGATCCCGACGCGACGCTCGAGACCATGCCCTCCTGCCTGTTCGACGCGGTGGTGGTGCCGGACGGCGAGGCCTCCGCGGCCGCGCTGGCGGCGCTGGGGCAGGCGGTCGAGTTCGTGAAGGATCAGTACCGCCACTGCAAGACCCTCCTCGTGCTCGGCGCCGGTCAGAAGCTCCTCGAGAAGGCGGGCCTGCCGCTCGACGCGGGCGATCCGGCGCTGATCGTCGTGCCGGCCGGCAAGGTCGAGGCGGGGACGAAGGCCTTCCTGCAGGCGGTCGCGAGGCACCGCAACTGGGATCGTGCCCAGGACCCGCCTCCCGTGTAGCCGCGCTCGAGCGCCCGGGTGAGCGGCGAGCGGCCCCGCGAGGCGGGGGCCGCTCCGCAAGGTCGCGGTGGCGTGGCGCGACGGCGCGGGACGCTCAGAACACGAGGACCTTGCCCGCCGCCACGGTGAGCTGGGTCAGCTCGTCGAGGGAGCTGCGCTTCGCCCCCTCGACCACCTCGGGCTCCTTCAAGCCGCGGGCGTCCATGCAGCTCCCGCACAGCAGCACGCGTCCGCGCCGCAGCACCGGCTTCAGCATCCGCTCCAGGTTGTAGTAGCCGTTCGGCGTCGTCTGCCCGGCCTTGGCGCAGGCGACCGCGTCGCCCATGAGGAAGACGTCCACCTCGACGTCTTCATGCTTCGTCAGGAGGTTTCCGGCGAGCCGCAAGCCGTTGTAGCTGCGCTCGGTGCCGTAGGGCGGGTCGTTCAGGATGATCAGGAATCTCATGGCTCTTCGATCCGGGAGGGTGGAGGCGACGGTCACGCGCGCTCGACGCGGGTCTCCAGCGGGACCGCGTGCGCGACGGTGAAGGCGAACGGGCAGCCCTCACGCGCGGCCTGCGCCCAGCGGGCGAGCCGCGCGTCGTCGACGTCGGCGGCCACCGAGACGCGCACGGACACGCGCTCGACCAGCGGAGCCTCGCCGAGGCCCAGGACCCGGGACGTGTCCACGGCGTTCTCCGCGACCGTCTTGACGTCCCGGAGCTCCACGCCCTCCAGGGAGGCGATCATCACGAGCGTGGCCGTGTAGCAGGCGGCGAGCCCGAAGAGCATGTACTGCAGGGGATCCGGGGCGAGGCCGGCGCCGCCGAACGGTACCGCCATGTCCGCCTGGAGGAACGAGGCGCGATCACCGTGCGCGACGGTCGCGGAGAACTGGGGGGAGCCGTCGCGGGAGCTCCACGTCCCCTCGACCCGCTTCGTCAGCTTCGCCGCGCCCCGATCGACCTTCGCGCGCTCCGCGAGCGCGCCCACGGCGGCGAGGTTCACGTTGTTCCGCTTCATGCATTCTCCTCGATGACGCCGCGCCGCAGGGAGGGCGCGGTGCGACGCTTCCGGGCGTCTATTCAAGAACTAACTTGAATAATGAAGCAAACCCGCTCTCCGCTGTCAACGGGCGCCTCCGCGATCGCCGGCGACCCGGGCTCGCCCGAGGCGGGGGCTGCGCGCCCGAACGGCCATGGGGACCCCCGCGGCGAGCCGATCACGCTCCTCGACGCGCCGGGGATGCGCGCTCGCATGCAGCCGCCGAGCCGTCCGTCGAGCGTTCGCTCCCCGAAATGCGGTGCGGCGCGATGCCTCCTCGCAGTTCGGGCCGGCGCAGCGCCATCGTCTCCACATGGTGGCGCGAACGAAAGCTGGTCTCTCGGCGCATCTGCAGTTTCGCCGCGCGACGCTCGCCGGCGCGGCCGAATGGATGTTCGCCGCCCTGCTGGTCCACGTGGACGGTTGCCCGCTCTGCAAGTGCCAGACGTGCAACGACGCGACCCACGAGTCGGTGAGGGCGGTCCGCGAGGCGCTGCGGCGGGACCGACTCGAGCAAGAGGGGTGAGCGGCGACCGCCGTTCGCGTCCGCTCGGGAGCTCGACCCGGTCTTCCGTCGTCACGGAAGGGACCGCCGAGGTCGCTCCTTCGCGCGGCCGCCCCGTCGGTGACAGAATGCGCCCCCGATCCGGCTGAAAACCTCGCCGGATCGGTCCTGCCAACCCCGAGGCCGCCCGTGATCCTGCGCACTGCCCTGGTCCTTTCCGTCGCCGCGCTCGCCGCCTGCGCGGGCAAGAAGCCCTCCGCCTCAGGCTCCCCGCCGCAAGCGCAGACGCCGGCCGCGGGGCCGCACGGCGTCGAGCTGGCCGCGATGAACCCTTCGGTGAAGCCAGGCGACGACTTCTACGAGTACGCGAACGGTGGGTTCATGCGCACCGCCGAGATCCCTCCCGATCGCGCGAGCACCGGCGCGTTCCTGCGCGTCTTCGAGACGGTCGAGGCGCGCAACCGCGGGATCGTCGAGGAGGCGGCGCGCGGCGACGCGCCCGCCGGCACGGACGCGCGCAAGATCGGTGATCTCTACGCGAGCTTCATGGACGAGGCCGGCCTCGAGGCGAAGGGCCTCGAGCCGCTCCGCCCCACGCTCGCCCGCATCGCGGCGCTCTCCGACGCGCGCGCGCTCGCCGCCGAGCTCGGCGCGACCGTGCGCGCCGACGTCGACATCTTCAACTGCACGAACCTCACGACCTCGCGCCCGCTGGGCGTCTTCGTCGAGCAGGACCTCGACGAGCCGGCGCGGAACGCCGTCTACCTGGTACAGGGGGGCCTGGGGCTCCCGGACCGCGACTACTACCTCGACGCGTCCCCGCGGTTCGCGGCGCTCCGGGCCCAGTACCGCGCGCACCTCGAGAAGACCTTCGCGCTCGCCGGCCTGTCCGAGCCGGGGAACCGCGCGGAGCGCGTGCTGGCCTTCGAGACCCGGCTCGCGAAGACGCACGGCTCGCGCGAGGAGGCGGGCGACGTGCAGAAGGGCAACCACCCGTGGACGCGGGCCGACCTCGAGCAGCGGGCCCCCGGGATGGACTGGGGCGCGTTCCTCCGCGCGGCCGCGCTCGACGGGCAGCAGCGGTTCATCGCCTGGCAGCCCACCGCGCTCACCGGGCTCGCCGCGCTCGTGAAGAGCGAGCCGCTCTCGACCTGGAAGGACTACCTCACCGTCCGCGCCCTCGATCGCGCCGCGCCGCTCCTCTCCAGGGCCCTGTCGGACGAGGCGTTCGCGTTCTACGGCACGGCGCTCAACGGGACGCCGCAGCAACGCGCGCGCTGGAAGCGCGGGCTCGGGGTCGTGGACGCAGCCCTCGGCGAGGCGGTCGGGCGCATCTACGTGCAGCGCTACTTCCCCCCCGAGGCGAAGGCGGAGATCCAGGGGATGGTGCGGAACCTCCGCGAGGCGTTCGCCCGCCGGATCGACGCGCTCGACTGGATGGCGCCCGCCACGAAGGCGCGCGCGAAGGAGAAGCTGGCGGTGCTCGAGGTCGGGGTGGGGTACCCGGACCGCTGGATCGACTACGGCGGCCTGGAGATCGTGAAGGGCGACCTCCTCGGCGACGTGGAGCGCGCGGAGCTGTTCGAGTACCGCCGCCAGCTCGCGAAGCTCGGCAAGGCGCCCGACCGCGGCGAGTGGTGCATGCTCCCGCACACCGTCAACGCGGTGAACCTCCCGGTGCGGAACGCGCTGAACTTCCCGGCGGGCTTCATGGAGCCGCCCTTCTACGACCGCGGCGCGACGGCCGCCGTGAAGTACGCCTCCATCGGCGCGACCATCGGCCACGAGATCAGCCACAGCTTCGACGACCAGGGCGCGCTCTTCGACGCGCGCGGCAAGCTCGAGAACTGGTGGACCCAGGCCGACCTCGCCCGCTTCCAGGCGGCGGCGCAGAAGCTCGTCACCCAGTACGACGCCTACCGGCCGTTCCCCGACGCCGCCGTCAACGGGAAGCTCACGCTCAGCGAGAACATCGCCGACCTGGCCGGCCTCGCCGCCGCGTACGACGCCTGGCGCGCCTCCCTCGGCGGCGTGGCGACGCCGCGGGTGGGTGGGCTCGACGGCGAGCAGCAGTTCTTCGTCGGTTACGCGCAGACCTGGCAGACGAAGGCGCGCGAGCCGGCGGTGCGCCGGCAGCTCCTCACCGACGGTCACGCGCCCGGCCGCTACCGCTCCCTCACCGTGCGCAACCTCGACCCGTGGTACGCCGCGTTCGACGTGGAGCCCGGGCAGGCGCTCTACCTCGACCGCGCGGCGCGCGTGCAGGTGTGGTAGGGGCCGCCCCTCGCCCGAGCGCCTGGACGGCGGCGGACACCCTCCGCTCCCTGCGAGGAGATCGGTTGCTCGGGGTCCGCCGCGAGGGGGTGACGCGAAGTGGCGTTGCCGCGGCCGCGAGGTTCCGGGACGATCGACGGCGAGGATGGCCGTGGCTTGACGCTCGAAGCCGATGCCGTGGGTGCGGACGCCCTGCCGGGCCGGGTCATCGACCTGTCGCAGGTGCGCCACCCGCATGAGCGCCGCATCCTCCTCCTCTCCGCGGCCGCGAACCTCGCCCTCGTCGCCGGCGCGGTAGCCGCCATCCTCCTCGCGCCGGAGTGGCTCTCCGCGCACCCGCAGGCCGCCCGGCTCGTCCGGCGGGTGCAAGCGGCCGCCGTCCTGGCGCTGCTGCTCGTGCCGGCGCTGGGCTTCCTGCGGCTCGGGCGGTGGATGATGATCCACCTGAACTCGGTCAGGCTCGGGAGCGATCAGCTCCCCGAGCTCCACGCGATCCTGGAGCGGCAGTGCCGGATGCTGGGCATCTCCGCGCCGGCGCTCTACGTCTCGGCGCTGCCGAGCGTGGGGCTCTCCGACGCGCTCGCGCTGCGGCGCGGGACCCGGGCCATCGTCCTCGGGGAGAAGCTCTTCGACGGGGTCCAGGACCTCGCGACGCGCCGGGAGGTCTTCGCGTTCATGATCGGCCACGAGCTGGGGCGGATCACGCTCGGGCACGCGAGCTGGTGGGCCGAGCTCCTCCTCGGATACCTGAAGCGCATCCCCGTGCTGCGCCTGCCGCTCGTCACGGTCCAGACCTACTCGCGCGATCGCGTGGCCGCGCTCCTCGCGCCGGGTTCGCTCGACGCGCTCGCGCTGTCCGCGTCGGGGGGTGAGATCTTCGGGCTCGTGAACGTCCGCGCCTACGTCCGCGACGCGCTCACACCGACCCCGCGGCCCGCGCCCGCTCGCCTCGGGGCGATCCTGAGGAAGGAGCCGCACCTCGCGGACCGGGTGCACGAGCTCCACCGGTACGGCTTCTTCCGGCCGGACGCGGAGCTCGTCGGCGCCGTTCCCGACCCCCGCGCCTGAGCCCGGGAGACGCGGCGGCCGGCGAGGCGCCCTCGCGCTCGCCGCGCCCGTCAGCGCGGGATCGCGTCGAGCGCGCGGAGGATCTCGTAGGTCGTCGGGTCGCCGACCTGCCCCTGCACGAAGACCCGGTCGAAGATCCACAGGTTCGAGGCGGCGACGATCGCGACGACCGCGGCGACCCGCCGGAGCGGCGCCCGCGTGCGCTCCGCCAGCGAGACGACGAACCACGCGGCCAGGAGCGAGGCGAGCACGTCCGTGGCCGCGACGAAGCGAACGCTCTTCGACACGAGCGCGAACGCCGCGAGCGCCAGGGCGGCGAACGCCGCGAGGTGGCGAGCGTCGCGCTCCGCGGGGCCGCGCGACGACACGATCACCGCGCAGGCGCCGACGGCGAGCAGCACGGGCACCGGCGAGAGCACGAGGAGGTCGAGGAGGTACCGGTGGGGCGGCCCGGACTGGTACTGCCGCGCGTACTCGGAGCCGAGCGACGCGACGGCGACGCGCGCCATCTCGAAGAACTGGGTCGCGGAGTGCGTGAGCAGGCAGTAGCCCGCGTAGTAGACGAGCGGTGGGACGAGCAGGAGCGCGGCGTCGAGCGGGCGGCCCCCGCCGCGCCGCTCGCGCGCGAACAGCCACAGCGCGACGAACGCGGGGGCGTAGAGGACGAAGGTCTCCTTCACGGCGAAGGCGAGGGAGGCGGCCGCGATGGCCGCCGCGTAGCGCCCCCACGCCCGCGCCTCGCGCGGAACGTCGAGCACGCGCAGGGCGGTCCAGAGGGACAAAAGGACCGTCGCGCACACGAGCTCGTCCTGCAGGGCGCGACGCCCGAGCCCGAGCTGCAGCGGCGACACGGCGACGAACGCGCCGCCGAGCAGGGCCGCGCGCTCGCCGAGGCGAGCCCGACCGACCGCGTAGGCGAGCAGGACGACGAGCACCCCCGACAGCGTGGAGAGCCAGGCCAGGCTGCGGTGGGAGCAGTCAGGCTGGGCCTTGCAGATCGTCGCCCCGATCCCGTACCAGCCCCAGCGGAGGAAGCTCGGGAACTTCCACGCCCCGGGCTGGGAGAGGTACTCCGACGCGAGCACGGGGTACCGCTCGAGCAAGGACGGGGCGAGCGCCCTCGCGGTCTCGAGGTAGTGCGTCTCGTCGGCGGGCGAGAACGTCGTGACGTCGTTCCACGCCACCCGCAGCGCCGCCGCCACCACGACGACGGCGAGCAGGGCGAAGCGATGCGCGCGCCGCCGTGTCGAAGGGGCGCCTGCGGGAGCGTCGGACGCGTCCTCCGCGACGCGGAGCATCGAGGCAGGTGCCGCCGCGGACCGCGAGCGGGCGCGCGCCTCCGCGCCGCGCGACGGCACGTGGACGACGTCCGACGGGGCCTCGCCCAGCACGCTGCGCCGATCTCTCACGTCCGCCATGTCGCACGGCTTTCGCCGGGTGTCCACGAAAGCCAGTCGGGCCCCGCTCGCGTTCGAAGGAGGGTGCCCGCTAGGGGCCGCAGGGTCTCAGGGCTCCTCCTCCACCGCCGCCCGCAGCCGCTCGAGCGCCTCGTCCCAGCGGCGCGAGATCTGCTCGAGCGCGCGGCGCGCCTCGTCGAGGCGGCGGGGCTCGATCTCCCAGCGCCGCTCGCGGCCCGGGCCCCCCTCACCGCGCCGCACGAGGCCCGCGCCGGCGAGGACCTCGAGGTGCTTCGCGATGGCCTGGCGCGAGATGGCGGCGCCCTCGGCGAGGCGCGCGGTGGAGAGCGGTCCGGCGGCGCAGAGCCGCGCCACCAGGGCGAGGCGGGTCTCGTCGCCGAGCGCCGCGAACATCGGCGCGGCGTGGGCGGCGGCAGCGCGGACGGCGCCTCGCCCCGCGCCGCTAGGCCCCGGAGACATGGCGCGCGATGTTCTTCATCTGCTCGGCCCAGCCGCCCTCGTTCATCCGGAACGCCTCGGCGCGGCGCGCGAGCGGGAGCTCGTCGAACCCCGACTCGACCACGGTGAGCCGGGTCCCCTCGGGCGCCTCCTCCAGCGTGAAGGTCACGAGCGTGGAGGGCTCCTTCGAGTAGTCCGCCCCCGCGTCGACGGGCGCCGGGTGCCAGCGCCAGGACAGGAGCCGCTCCGGCTCCATCCGCTCCACGGTCGCCTCGAAGACGAGGTGCTCGTAGCCGGGGTACGTGATCCGCCCGCGCGTCACCGACCCCGGCGCGAAGCCGGTCTCCAGCTTCACCCCGAACCAGCTGCCGAACTCCCGCGGGTCGACGAGCGCTCGCCAGACCCGCGCGCGGGGTGCCCGCAGGAGGACCTGCTTCTCGATGCGATCCGTGCTCGTCGTGGCCATGTGCAACCTCCAGGTTGCAGGTGTAGCCACGCGCGCCGCGGGATGCAACCTCTCGGTTGCGCCCGGCCGACGGGGACCGCGCGCGTCAGGCCGCCTCCTCGAGCAGGCGGCGCTGCCCGGTGAGCCGCTGGATCGGGGCCACGTCCTGGACCGTCTCGAGGCAGCCGAGGTAGCGGCCCGCCTCGTCGCGCACCGGCCAGTAGCGGATGTGGACCTTGCGCGGGCCCATGTCGATCCAGAACTCGGCCACCTCGCGCCGGCCGGCCTTGAAGTCGGCCAGGATCTTCTCCACGAGGTGCACGCTCTTCTGCGGATGGCAGTTGCGGACGTTCGTCCCGATGGCGCCGCGGCTGCGCGGGAAGATCTTCTCGCCCCGCTCGTGGCTGAAGTAGCGGACCCGGTCCTCCTCGTCGATGAACGACAGCTCGACCGGCAGCGTGTTGAGGATCGCGGCGAGGACGTCGCGGTCGAGGCCGTACGAGAGGTCCTCGAGCTCGACGGCGCGCACGATCTCGTCGGCCATGCGGTGATAGCGCCGGCGCGTGTCGGGGCCGAGCCCGGCCTCCACCGCCTCGATGGCCGCGACGATGCCGGCCTGCGTCTCCCCGTCCAGCATGCGCGCCGCGAGCGGGTAGAGGATGTCGTTCTCCTTCCAGAAGTGGTCCTTGCAGAGCGCGGCGTAGGCTCCGAAGACCTCCCGCAGCTCGCCGAGCCGCGCCCGGTCGCCCGCCACGAACGCGGCGGCGGCGGCGTCGAGCCGCTCCACCAGCGACTTCGCCTGCCGGTGCTCGGCCAGCATCACGGCGAGCGGGCCTCCCTCGACCGGCATGCCGGCCCGCTCGAGGAGCGGGAACACGGTCCGCTCCTCCTTCTGGTTGTGGCAGCGATCGACGTAGCCGACGAGGTACTCGCGCAGGTTGGCGACGAGCCCCGGCGTCGGGCCCTCCGGCGCCGCGAGGGCCTTCTCGGCCGCCGAGAAGACGCGCTCGGTGGTCTCGTGGTCGGTCATCAGCAGCTCGCGCCAGGTCTGGCTCATGGGGGCTCCGGTGAGAGGGGAGGGTGGGGTGGGCGAGTCGCCGGCGCCGGCCGGCGTGCCCTCGTGGCGCCGTACGAGAGCAAGGACCCGGCCAGCGTCGAGCGCCGCGGACCTCCTCCGCATTTTCCCCTCGGCAGCCGCCGCGACACCCAGCAGCCGTTGAGCGCGCAACGCCATCTCGGTGCGCGGCGCCAGGGTTGCGGCGCGGAACCTCCAGGCCGAGGGTCCGCCCGTAGAACTCCCTGGCCTTCTGAAGGTCGTCCACCGAGAACCCCGAGAATGCCTTCGTGCTCCTGAACATGCGCGTTCCTCCCCGGCTCCCATGTCGAACGACGGGGGCCGGATCGACGCGGTGACGCCCGCGTCTCCCTCGAGGACACGGCGGACCTCGCGTGCGCCCGTTCGGACGGCCGAACCGCCGGTGCGCCGTGGGGCTCGAACCCAAGCGACGACGTCGTCGTGTCCCACCGCAGCGGGGAGGTAGGCCCGAGCGCGGGGGACGGGGCCGGCGGCTTTCACAGGCAGGGAGACCGAATGGGACTGCTCTCGCGGATCTTCGGACCGAGCGCGTCGAAGGTGCAGCCGGTCCACCTCACGGACGGAAACTTCGCCGCGGAGGTCCTCCGGTCCGACGTGCCCGTGGTGGTCGACTTCTGGTCGCCCGGCTGCGGCCCTTGCCAGCGGCTCGAGCCCGTCATCATGGAGCTGGCGAGCGCATACGAGGGGCGCGTGAAGGTCGCCGAGCTGAACGCCGCGGAGGCGGGCCGGACGACCGCGCGTCACGGTGTGATGGGCACGCCCACCGTGATCTTCTTCAAGCGAGGTCGCGAGGTGGACCGCGTCGTCGGGTTCGTCGGCAGCCGGTACCTTCGCGAGGTCGTCGACCACGAGCTGCTCGCCCTTCCCGCGCCGTGAGGCGCGGCCGGGCGCCAGGCCGGGGTCTCTCCAGCCGTGCAACCGCGGAAGTGGAGACGCGGGGGTCCTCCGATCTTTTCCAGCGGCCCGACCGCCGCGCGGAGACGGGGCCCCGCTAAGAGGCGGCGGCGCGGGACGGTGCTCCTCTATCACCCCCTCGGAAAGGCGAAGGAGCTGCACGCCGCGGGGCTCGACCGCTGCGCGAGCGCGGACGCGACATGGACGTGAAGGTGGACAGCCATGCGGGGTATCGCGGCGAGGAGGCGCCGCGAAGGCTCGACCTCGGCGGTCGGCATGTCGAGGTGGTCGAGATCATCGACCGCTGGCTCGGCCCCGACCACCGCTACTTCAAGCTCCGGGGCGACGACGGAGCGGTCTACCTCCTGCGCCACGACGAGGCGGCGGACCGCTGGGAGCTGAGGATGTTCGAGCGCGCCGGCGCGTGAGCGCGACGCCTTCGGCGCAGGCCGGTGCACGGGAACGGAGACGACGATGCTCCATCCGCAGACGTCCTTCCTCTTCGACCTCGACGGGACGCTCGTCGACAGCGTCTACCAGCACGTGCTCGCCTGGCGCGAGGCGCTCGAGTCGGAGGGGATCGAGCTCTCCGTGTGGAGGATCCACCGCCGGATCGGCATGAGCGGCGGGCTGTTCACGAACATGCTCCTGCGCGAGACGGGCGTGGAGCTGTCCGGCGAGCGCATCGAGCGGCTGCAGCGCCTGCACGGCGAGGCGTACCGGCGGCGGCTCGCCGACGTTCGCCCGCTGCCCGGGGCGCGCGAGCTGCTCGCGGCGCTCGACGCGGCGCGGATCCCGTGGGCGATCGCGACGAGCGGCCGGATGGAATCGGCCGGACCGGTGATCGCCTCCCTGGGGGTCGACGCGGAGCGCGTGCCGATCGTCACGCGGGACCAGGTCAGGCACGCGAAGCCCGATCCCGACCTCTTCCTGGCAGCGGCGCAGCGGCTCGGGGTTCCCATCGGCTCGGCGTCGGTGGTGGGTGATGCGGTCTGGGACATGCTCGCCGCCCAGCGGGCGCGCGCGCTGGGGATCGGCCTGCTGTCCGGCGGCTACGGCGAGGGAGAGCTCGAGCGCGCCGGCGCGTACCGGGTGTTCGAGGATCCGGCGGACCTCCTCGAGCACCTCGACGAGGTGGGCGGCCGCCGCTGACGAGGAGCAGGGGAGGTGCGAATGGCCGAAGCTCCCGTCGCGGTCGTCAGCGGGGCGAACCGCGGGCTGGGCCTGGAGGTGAGCCTGCAGCTCGCCGACCGCGGCTTCGACGTCGTGATGGGCGTGCGCGAGCTGCGGAAGGGCGAGGCGGCGGCGCGAGGTCGCAAGGCGCTCCACCCCGCGATCCTCGACGTCGCCGATCCGGAGTCCCCGGCCCGGCTCGCCGCGGAGGTCCGCGCCGCCTTCGGGCGCTGCGACGTGCTCGTCAACAACGCCGGAATCCACTACGACACCGGAGACCACGCCTGGAGCCCCGACTGGCGGGTGGTCCGCGAGGCCTTCGAGACGAACCTCTTCGGCGCCTGGCGCCTCGCCGAGGCGCTCCTGCCGCTCATGCTCGAGCGTGGACGCGGACGCATCGTGAACGTGTCGAGCGAGGCAGGCTCGCTCGCCTCGATGGGCTCGGACACCCCCGCCTACTCCACCTCCAAGGCCGCCCTCAACGCGCTGACGCGCGTCCTCGCCGCCGAGCTGGCCGGCACCGGCATCCTCGTGAACGCGGTCTGTCCGGGCTGGGTGGCGACCGACATGGGCGGGGCCGGCGGCAGGCCCATCCCCGAGGGCGCGCGCGGGATCGTCTGGGCGGCGACGCTCCCGGACGATGGCCCGACGGGCGGGTTCTTCAGGGACGGGCGGCCGCTGCCGTGGTGAGGCGGGTCGCCGGCGACAAGTGCTTCCGCCCTCGTGAGCACCGCCTGGGCGATGCGCAGTCTGCCGGAATCCTGAACAGCCCTGTCGGATTCGCGGACACGCGTCGTCATGGCGCCCCCGGCTCCGCCACGAACCCGACCATCCACGCGTCGAGGCGCTCCTCGAAGCGGATGTTGAGCGGGTCGCGGCCCTGCTGGCGCCGCAGGAACAGTCCGAGGCCCAGGCTCCGCGGCGCGCGAGCCAGCAAGGTCACCTCGGCCGCCAGATCGCCGAACGCAGGCCGCGCGACCGTGCCGAGGTGGCGCGAGCCGGCGAGGCCCAGGCGGAGGCCGAGCTCCGAGTGCGCGGCGACGAGCGGCAGCGCCCGCGTCAGGTGCCACAGGGCGGGCAGCTCGAGCTCCGCCGACGCCCGCCCTACGACCGCGCCGTACCGGCGGCGCATCTGCGCGGGCATGCACGCCCCGAGCCCGCAGGGCACGTTCCACTCCGCCGAGGAGCGGGCGGAGAGGATCGCCCGGCCGCGTCCAGCGCCGAGCTGCCGGAGGCCGCCGACCGCTGCGCCGAGGTAGTTCGTCGTGAAGCTCCCCGCGGAGAGGTCGAGCCGCTCGCTCGGCGGATCCGTCAGCGGAACGCAGTCGAAGTCGCCCTTTCCGGTGCGGAGGTGATCCGTGAGGGCGCAGCCTTGCTGCCCGTTGGAGCGGTGCCCCACGGAGAGCTCGAGGGCGGCGAGCGTGCGCGGGCCCCGGGGTGCCGCCCCCGCGTCCTCGGGTCGGGCGGCCGCGAAGATCTGGAGCTTGGCGCGCGGCTCGTAAGTGGGCGTGCGGACGGGCGTGGAGTCCTCGCGCAGGAGCCGGAACATCCCCAGGAACGACATCGAGAGCGAGGTCGTGACCCCGCCCGACTCCTGCAGGCCCGGATCCTCGAGCCCGTTCCAGAGCACGAGGTGCAGGGCGGGATCGGCCTCGAAGGCCTGGCGCCGGTCGGTCGTGAGCGACACGTACGACCGCTCCAGGAACGGGACCCGCTCGTCCGCGCGCGGCAGGTGAGCCGCGCAGCCGCTCGAGGCGACGAGCGCGGCGGCGGCGCAGGCGGCCGCGCCGGCCCGGCCGCCGGGCCTGGTTCGCGCCGCGGGTCGCTGCCTCGGGTTCGCTCGCGACGCGCCGAGGTCGTCGCGGACGCCCCGTGGCGGCGTCCTGGCCGATGCACGGAGATCCGACACCTGGAGCACGCCACGCGCGTCTGCACGGGCCGTTCCGCTCGGCCGTCCGCTTGCAGGGAGCGCCCTCGATGGCGCCGCGCCGATCCTCGCCGAAGGCCTCCTTCCTCCTGCTCCTCCTCCTCGCCGCCGCCCCGGTCCGCGGTGCGGCGGACGCGCCGCCGCACGAGCGCCGGGTGGAGTACGCCGCGCCCGCCGCGACCCGCAGCGCTCCGGACGCGAAGAGATCCGAGCGACGGGCCGAGTACGCCGCTCGCGAGGCGGACCTGCAGCTCCTCCCGCCATCGTCGATCACGGCGGCCCCCGGGCTCGAGCGGCCGGAGCGCTCCGGCGACGGCGCTCGCCGCTTCGTGCTCCCCGCCGCCGAGGCGCTCGGCGTCCACGCCGTCATGGTGAGCTGGAACCGCTGGGTGGGCGCGGCTCCCTGGGGCGACGTCTCCGCCGACTCGATCGGCCGCAACCTGCGCAGCCGGTGGGTGCTCGACGACGATCAGTTCTGGGTGAACCAGTTCGGTCATCCGTACCAGGGCACGTGGGCGTTCACCGCGGCGCGCTCCACGGGGCTCGGCTTCTGGCAGTCCGCGTCCTACGCGTTCGCGGCGAGCGCGCTCTGGGAGATCGCGGGGGAGACGGAGCGGCCCGCGAGGAACGATCAGATCACGACCCCCGTGGCGGGCATGGTGCTCGGGGAGGTCCTGACGCGCTTCTCGGACGCGCTGCGGGCGGAGGGCGGAGCCTGGCGCGACGCCGCCGCGAGCGTGCTCTCGCCCATGTCGGCGGTGAACCGGCGGCTGTACGTCGCGACCACGCCCATGGAGGCGCCGTCCTCGCGGTGGGAGCTCTCCCTGTCGGCGGCGTCGGGGGCGGACCGCGAGGAAGCGTGGCACGGGCGGGCGGGCCTCGACTTCACGTGGGGGCTCCCCGGCGACCCGGACCTCGAGCTCGCGCGGCCGTTCGACCACTTCGTGCTCGAGGCGGCGTACGGCTTCTCCGCGGATCCGGACGCGACGGTGCGCGGCCGCGGGCTCCTCGCCGGTGCCGTGCTGGAGCCCACGCGCGCGGTGCGCGGGCTGTGGGGACTCTTCCTGTCCTTCGATCTCGACACGCCCGGACCGTACCGCGTCTCGACGAGCGCGATCGGGGTGGGCGCGAGCGGTCGCGCCGACCTCGGCGGAGACTGGGCGCTCGAGGCGGACCTCCACGGCGGGGCGGTGCTGCTCGGCGCCGCCGGATCCGTCGCGCGCGCGCCGGACGGCACGGGGCGGGACTACCTGATGGGCCCCGGCGCGCAGTCGCTGCTCGACGTCGCCCTGCTCGCCGGCACGCGCGCGCGCGCAGGCCTGACCCTCCGCCAGTACCTCGTGCTGGGCGAGGGCGAGCCGGGCGGGACGGCGCTCCTGCTCGAGGCGCGCGCGGGGGCGACGCTGCGCATCGTGGGCGCCAGCGCGATCGCCGTGGAGGTGACCCGTCGCGCCCGGCGGGTGCAGGACGCGACGTTCCACGCGGACTCTGCCGTGCAGCTCTCGTACGTGCTGCTCGGCGGCCCGTCGCCCCGCTTCTCGGCCGAGGCGATCCCCGAGGAACCTTGATGATGACAGGGGTTGCTCGCTTGGGGTTGAGCCGCTCCCCCGATGAACGCGCCAGAGGCGGCGAAGCAGCCGGACGTCACGTCGGGGCGTGACCGGCTGGGCGCGGCGCGGGCGTGAATTTGCGCGGGTGCATGCGAGCGACGCGCATCCACAGCTCGTGCGGGCGCACGGACCGGAGCGTCTCGGGAGCTCGCTAGCGTTCACCTACAGCGACCGCTATCGCCAGCGGTTGCTTATCCGGTTGTCTAGGCAAACCCCAAGCGGTAGCGTCTCCCGTCATGCCGCCTGACGCGGCGCGGGAGGTCGTACGCCGCAGCCGCCACCGAAGCACCGTTCACCCGAGTCGTTGCGAGACTTCGCGCGCATGTTCCCCAACGAGGAGGCGTGCGTCAGGTACCTCTTCGCCCTGCGCTGGCCGGACGGCAATCCCTGCGCGAAGGGCTGTCGCCGCGAGTTCGCGCTGTACCACGGCGGTCGGGTGATCTTCTGCAAGACGTGCCGACAGAACATTTCGCTCACGGCCGGCACGATCATGCACCGCTCGCACACGGATCTCCTGACGTGGTTCTACGGTGCCTTCCTCGTCACCACGCTGACGCCCGGGATCTCAGCCACCCAGTTCCAGAAGCAGCTCGGCATCAAGCGCTACGAGACGGCCTTCCAGATCCTCCACAAGCTCCGCGCCGCGATGGTGAACCCCGACCGCGAGCCGCTGAAGGGCGTGGTCGAGGTGGACGAGACGTATATTGGCGGGGTGAAGCCGGGCGCCAAGGGTGGGCGCGGCATGAAGGGTAAGACCCTCGTGATCGGCGCCGTCGAGCAGCGCCCGTCGAAGGACAAGCGACGCAGCGCGTCCGCGGGGCGCGTTCGCTTCCGCGTGATCGAGTCGGCAACGACGAAGGAGCTCACCGAGTTCGTCGAGGACCACGTCGAGAAGGACTCGAGCGTGCTCACGGACAACTGGCAGGGCTACCTGCGCCTCGCGAGCCTGGGCTACGAGCACGTCCCGACCGTGGTCGGTCACCGGCAGAACGCCTCCCACATGCTGCCGCTCATTCACTTGGCGTTTGCCAACCTGAAGACGTGGCTACAAGGGACGCACCACGGTCGCGTCGAGCGTCAGCACTTGCAGGCGTACTTGAACGAGTTCGCGTTCCGGCACAACCGCCGGTTCTGGCGCTTCTCGGCGTTCCAGACCGTGCTCCGGCTCGGCATGAACCAGGGCCCGCAGGAGTATGGAGTCCTCTACACCGCAGATGAGTACGGCCGGAACGTCCACGCCGCCGGGCTCCGGTGACTGTCAGACACCGCCGATTGGGGGCTGCTCAGCCAACCGGATATGCACTCGCCAGCGATAGTTCCTCAGGACGTCGCAGCGTCGCTCGCGCCCAGGGAGAGCGTCCCGGTTGCGGTGGGTGAAACTTTCCCATTGACGCCATCTCGCCACGATCGCGCTCGGGCGTACGGGTCGGCGCGGAAGGGCCGCTCTCGCGCACGCGCCTGGCGCGTGTCACGTGCGCCGACCGCCGAAAGGCATCGACGAGGGTGAAGCGAAGAACGCCGCGCAGGCGCGAGCCTGGAGCGTCTCCGGAGCTCCGGAAATCGCGTGTTACGAAGGGTGTACTGGAGGTGCAACCCCATGTCCGCGCTCGCCCCCGCTTCTCTCGAGTCCAATGTCCTCGCCCTGCGCCTGCGCGAGCTCGCCGGAGAGGAACGAAACGTCCAGGTCGACTTCCTCCTGCACCTCGACGAATTCGATCGGCGCCGCGCGTTCGTGGAGGCCGGCTATTCGTCGCTGTGGAGCTACTGCCTCGAGGCGCTCCACCTGCGCGAGGGCGCCGCCGGAAGGCGCATCCAGGCGATGCGAGTGCTGCGCCGGTTCCCGACGCTGGAAGCTCCGCTGCGCGATGGGCGCCTCTGCTTGTCCACCGTGGCGCTCCTCGGCCAGGTGCTCACCGAGGAGAACCTGAACGACCTTCTCGCCCGCGCCGCCTATCGGACCCGGGCCGAGGTCGAGCACCTCGTCGTGTCCGTGCAGGCGCGCACCGCTCCGCGCACGGGCCTCCGGACGCTGCCCGAGCGCGCGCCCGCCGCGGCGAGCACAGCGCTGGCCCTCCCGGCGTCCAATGGTGGGGCCGAGCGGGCGGAGGCGTCGAGCTCGCCCGGAACTGCGGAGACCCTCGATCCGAGCCCGAATGCCGGCCGGCTCCCACCGCCTGACGCCACCCTCGAGAAGCCAAAGCGACGGGCCGAGACCCTCCCCGTCTCGGACGACCACTGGTCGCTCCGCGTCACCCTCGGCCGCGCCTGTAAGGAGGACCTCGAGACGCTCCGGTCACTCCTGTCGCACAAGGTCCCGGACGGCGACCTCGCGGCGGTGCTCCACGAAGCGATCCGCTGCGCCATCGACAAGCACGGCAAGCGCAAGGGCGCGGTCACGCCGCAGCGCAAGACGAAGGACGCGAAAGAGGACGCGAAGCAGGGCACGAAGCAGACTGCGGCGAAGCCGGCGGTGGCGAGGTCCACGATCCCGGCGATAGTGCGCCGCGCGGTGTGGAGCCGCGACGGCGGGCGCTGCGCCTGGGTCGGTCCGGACGGCTGCCGCTGCAATAGCCGCTGGAAGCTCGAGCTCGATCACATCCAACCCGCGGCCCTCGCCGGACCGTCGACGATCGACAACCTTCGGCTCGCCTGCCGAGCCCACAATCTGCTTCACGCAGAGAGGAGCTTCGGGCGCGAGCACATGGATCGCTTCCGCCGCGACGCGGGCGAAGGGCCGACGCCGCTCTCGCGCGCTGACGTGGCGCCCCTCCGTCCCGGGATGCAGCTGGGCATGTGGGCCCCGTGATTCTGCGGCGGCTCACGGAGCGGGCCGAGCCTTCTGTGGACGGAGGACGGGTTCGCGGCCTTCGCGGAGGGAGGGTCGGTCTCACGCCCCGCGCCGGTCCCCTTCCATCGCCCACCGCGACGCTCCGACCTCCGGGGCTGCGCCGGCGCCCGGCGCCCTGGGAGCGCGCTCCGGCTCCGCGACCTCGGCTTCGGGCGCCAGCGGGATCGTGAACCGCAGCGTCGCTCCGGCGCCGGGCCTGCTGACGACCCACAGCCGTCCGCCGTGCGCCTCGATGATCCCGCGGGCGATCGAGAGGCCGAGGCCCGTGCCCGTGTAGCGAACCGAGGGATCGCGCCAGTACCGGTCGAAGATGCGCGCCTGGTGCTCGAGGGGGATCCCCGGTCCGCGGTCGCTCACGGAGAACACCACCGTGCCGGGCAGCGCGCGGGACCGCAGCCGGACCGACGCGCCGCGCGCGCTCACCTTCACCGCGTTCGAGAGCAGGTTCACGAGGACCTGCTGGAGGCGGTCGCGGTCGCCCCACACGCGCGGCGGGTCGACGGCGAGGTCGAGCTCGAGGCGCACGCCGAGCTGCTCCGCGAGCGGCCGGATCGCGTCCACGGCGTCGTCCACGGGCCCCGCCGGGCAGATCGCGGTGCGCAGGATCGAGAGCCGCCCCGCGTCGATCGACGCGAGGTCGACGAGATCGCCGATGAGGCGGTTCATGCGGTTGCACACGCGCTCGATGGACTGGGAAGCCTTCCGGGCGGGGGTGCCGGGCGCGGTGCTCCCGGCGGCGACGCTCGCGGCCATCCGGATGGCCGAGAGCGGGTTCCTGAGATCGTGCGACACGATGGCGAGGGTGTCGTCGCGGGCGCGGATGGCGTCCTGCGCCTGCTGGTAGAGCCGGGCGTTGTCGATCGCGAGCGCGCACCGGCGCGCCAGCTCCGTGGCGACGCCGAGATCCTCCGCGTCGAACCGCCTGCTCGAGCCCGCGATGCCGAAGTCCATGGTCCCGAGCACCCGGTCGCGCGCGCGGAGCGGGACGGACATGAAGGACCGGACGCCCACCCTCCGGAGCAGCTCCTCGCGTGCGCGAGCCGTCGAGCCGTCGTGGTCGGAGAGGTTGTCCACCTCGCGGATGAGCTCGGGTGCGCTCGTCCGGACCTCGATCCCGAACCCGTCCTCCGCCAGCGGAGCGACGGGAGTGCGGCGCAGGATCTCGTACCCCTCGTGCGCGCGCGCCGGATCGAGCGCCTCCACCGCGACCCGACCGGCGGCGCCGCATTCGCCGGCGAGGACCACCGCGCACCAGTCGCCGAGGTGCGGGAGGGCGACGCGCGCCGACCGGGCGAGCGTCTCGTCGAAGCCGAGCGAGCTCGCGAGCTGCTCGGTCGCGATCGCGAGGAACCGCTCCCGCTTGGCGGCGCGCCGCTCCTCCGTGATGTCCTGGAACGCGATGGCGGCGCCGACGATCCTGCCGCCGCGGGTGATGGGCGCGGAGCTGTAGCGCACCGGGAAGCAGGAGCCGTCCTTGCGCGTGAGCGTGTCGTCGGCGCCGCGGTGCGGCTGGCCGGTGGCCATCACGTTCAGCAGCCGGCACGTCTTCCCCGAGCAGGTCCCCTCGATGCGGTTGCAGCGGAGCGCCGCCTTCATCTCGAGGCCGACGAGCTCCTTGCTCCGGTACCCGAGCATGCGCTCCGCGGCCGCGTTCAGGTACGTGATGCGGCCGTCCCGCCCGATGGCGTACACGCCCTCGTCCACGGCGCGCGTCACCGCGCGCAGCGACTCGAGCCGCGCGCGCACCCGCCGCGCCCCCTCGCGACGCAGGCCGACGGCGGCGCGGAGCGAGGCGCGCGCCGAGCCGCTCGTGCGGACGATGAGGGCGCCCACCAGCGCGAAGAGCACGAAGTGCAGCGCCTCGCCGCGATCGAGCGTGGGCGCCACCAAGGCGGTGAACCAGCCCACGACGAGGACGATGACGAGCACCCCGGGGCCCGCGCCGCAGGTCGCGGTGCTCACCGCGACTGCCCCCAGCGCGAGCACCGTCAGCGTGTGCGGGAACACCGGCGAGAGCACGAGCGTGAGCCCGATCGCGGCGGTGGCCAGCGTGACGGCGAGCCCGTAGCGGGCGACGACCGTGTCGCTGCGCAACCGCTCACCGATGCGTCGAAGCACGTCCAAGGGAGTCCAGGGGGACACCGTCGTCCCCTGTTCCAATCCGCCGCGGAGCGCCGTTGTTCCCACACCGACGCCGATCGCGCACGCGCGCCCACCGAGGCGGGCGCTCGGCGCGGCGGTCGTCCACGAAGCTCCGGTCCCGCGCTCCCTCGGCGCCTCAGCGCTCGGCGGCGCGGGCGCGAGGCTGGGCGGCCGGGGGCGCGCTCCAGAGCTCCCGCGGGAGCTCGCCCGCGTAGACCTTGCCGCCCACGACGTACGACGGCGTCGCGCGCACGCCGGCGCGCATCGCGTCCGCGACGTCGCGGGAGAGCCGGGCCTCCGTCGCGGGCGACACGAGGCACGCCTCGAACGCGGGGAGGTCGAGCCCGAGGCGAGCCGCGAGGGTCGCCACCGGCGCCTTGTCCTGCTGGTTCTTGAACAGCGCGTCGTCCATCTGCTCGAAGCGGCCCCGCGCCTCGGCGCAGATCGCGGCGCGCGCGAGGGAGCACGCCGACGGATGGATGGAGCGCTTCAGGGCGGGGTTGCACGCGGCGTCGAGGGGGAAGTGCCGGCGGACGATCTCCAGGTCCGGCCTCGCCGCGCGGAGGAGCGCGAGCTGCTCGTGGGCGCGCGCGCAGAACGGGCACTCGTAGTCGCTGAACTCGACGATGACGCGGTCGCCGGGGGCCGGAGCCGCCGCCGGGCTCGGGGTCGGGGTCCCCGGCGCGCCGGCGCGCGCGGCGGGAGGCGCGGGCGCCACGGACGCGTAGCGCGGGTATGCGGCCCGCGCGCCCGCGACGGCGGCGAGGAGCACG